>CAMYVI010000126.1 GCA_947302185.1 uncultured Lachnospiraceae bacterium | reverse complement strand
CGCCTCATATTTAACATCAAACTCATCCCGCGTCTCCAGGGTATTCATTGCGTCGGCTGCTGTGGCGGTCGCATAAGCGCGATTTTCACCTCTTCTGATCAGGTCTTCCGTGACAAATGTACCCTCTCCCAACAGATAGCTCAACGAATTGCTGACCACTCTCATGGACTGGCGAAGCTCCTCAAGTTCCGCAAGCTGCTGATTCAGTTTCATCATTGTCAGAGCCGATACGATGACATCCGTAACGTAAGCTGCGTACATTACTACCAGAATCCACCGGCCGATTTCCACAGGAATCTTACTGATACTATCCTCTATCAGCAGCGGATGGAATATTCTTACAATCAGAACAATTCCCACGCCCCAGATAAGCGAAAACTTCAGGCAGACATAACCGCCGATATTGAACTTCTCTTTTCTGTAATCCCACCAACGTGCATGGAAGAATTTGTCAAGCAGATATCCGCCCAGAAATTCCACAAATGATGTAAGTATCATGCCCATTATATAAAGAACCGGTATGGGGATACTGTTGATTCCGCCCGTAGGCGAAAAGATCGTCGATACCAGATTAAGCACGCCGAATACCAAAATGACGCCAAATCCGTACACCGGGCAGACCGGTCCGTTGAGGAAACCTCTGTTGACAACGCGTCCGTATCTCACCGCGTGAAACACTACCTCTACACACCAGCCGATAAATGAATATATGATAAAATAGCTGAAAATCTGATAATATGTTAATCCTAATAGCATTATCTGTTCCTCTGTCTAAGGGCGTAATACAAGTATCAATTCACATCTGAGACAAACACTCTGCTGTACAATGCTCGACCGTAATACTTTCACGCATTTTCCTACGCTCAGGAATGTGCCGCCACAAATACAAATACACTTCTTCGGTCCATCTTCAAGCCGGTCCCATTAGCATAGACAGGCGCATCCGGTCTTGAAACCGAGTCCGGCAGATACCACTCCGAAGTATCCGCTGTAATCTCCCACCTGTAACCGCTCGGGAGAGCGGGCAGACGGCAAAGCTGCGCCTCCCAATAAACATTGATTGCCAGACATACATAGTCATCATCCGTGTTATCCGCATTTCTTCCGGCATACATGATTCGAAGAACATGGGAATCATCTTCGGGCAGCATTATCTTAACATCTTCAAGTCCGCTTTCCGACTCCCGCTGCTGACTGTCAGATAAAAATTTATCATTTAATTGACTTGAGGCATTTTCCCGCCGTTGCCGGCCGTCAGAAATCTTCTTATCGCTGAATGCATCCGAGGCTTTTCCCTGTCTCTGATAACCATTTGAAAATGCTTCGCAGCCGGCTGATCCGTACGCCTTCCTTATAACAGGATGCGCCTTGCGCAGCGCTATCATATGTTTTGTAAAATTCCAGTGGTCCTCATTTTCCCGCATCCTGTGCCAGTTGAGCCAGGAAATCTCATTATCCTGACAGTAAGCATTATTATTGCCGTACTGCGTGTTCAGGAACTCATCTCCCGCGAGAAACATGGGAGTGCCGCGGCTCATCATCAGTACAGCCATCGCATTTTTCGCAAGTTTCCTCCGGAGAAACATGATTCGCGGGTCGCCGGTCTCACCCTCCTCCCCACAGTTCCAGCTTCTGTTGTCATCGGATCCGTCGGTGTCATTCCAGCCATTTGCCCGGTTATGCTTACAGCTGTATGTATACATGTCCCAAAGCGTGAAACCGTCGTGACAATTCAGAAAATTAACCGAAGCCTTATGCCCGCGGGACGCAGGGTCATAGATGTCCGTCGATCCTGTAATGCGTTTCGCTGCCGTCTCAAACAGAGAAATGTCGCCTTTCAGGAAATTCCGCATGTCATCTCTGTATTTGCCGTTCCATTCTGCCCATCTGCTCCACGCAGGAAATGTTCCGACCTGGTAAAGTCCGCCGGCATCCCAGGCCTCGGCGATGAGCTTTACATTTGCAAGTATCGGGTCAAATGCCAGATTCTGCAAAAGCGGCGGATTATTCATCGGCGTTCCGTCCTGATTCCGACCGAGAATGCTCGCAAGATCGAAGCGGAAGCCGTCGATGTGGTACGTGACGGTCCAGTAGCGCAGCGAGTCCAGAATCATCTGCTGCACGACAGGATGATTGCAGTTCAGCGTGTTTCCGCATCCGCTGAAATTGTAGTATTTTCCATCCGGCGAAAGCATATAATATACATTATTGTCGAGACCTTTAAAGGAAATGAACGGTCCGCCCTCCCCCTGCTCAGCCGTATGATTGTACACGACATCGAGGAAGCATTCGATTCCGTTGTCATTCAAATCCTTGATCAGCCTCTTGAGCTCGCGGCCTTCCCTGTTATACTCGCGGCCTGCGGCGTAGCTGGTATTCGGAGCGAAAAAACTGATCGGATTGTAGCCCCAGTAATCAATCAGCTGATTTCCGTCCACAACCCGGTCATCGCGCATCTCGTCAAACTCAAAGATAGGCATGAGTTCGACAGCATTGATACCAAGCTCTTTCAGATATGGAATTTTTTCACGAAGTCCCTCAAATGTTCCGGGATTTTTCACCCCCGATGAAGCATGTTTTGTGAATCCGCGCACATGAAGTTCATAGATTATGAGGTCTTCCATCGGTATCAGCGGATTTTTGTCCGTGCCCCAGTCGAAGTCGTTGCGCACCACTCTGGCTTTGTAAAATGCATCCGGCCCCGGCTTTTGTCCCCAGACACTCTGTCCGGTCACGGCTTTTGCGTAGGGATCGAGCAAAATTCTGTTCCGGTCAAATACAAGTCCTCTCTCCGGTTCATTTGGACCGTCGACGCGATAGGCGTACTCGAAGTTCTCGATATCAAGATCAAATACAATCATGGCGTAGACATCGCCGATGCGATAGGATTCCGGAAATTTCAGTTCCGCGATCGGTTTCGTTCCCATACGCTCGAACAGCAGAAGCTCCACACCGGTAGCTCCGTGTGAATGCAATGTGAAATTCACTGCGCCGGGAAGCGCGGTAGCGCCATACAGTTCATAAAGTCCCGGACGGACTCGATAACCGGCGACTTCATCCATGGCGATCATCTGAATGTTTTCGAGAGGGCTCAGATATGTGTTATTTTTCATGGGGCCTCCTGGGGAAATGTTCAGGCATTTTCCGGTGTATTTCAGGGCATTGTGAATGCTTCTCGTGTTTTCCGGTGTATTTCGGGGCATCGTGAATGCTTCTCGTACTTACCGGCGTATTTCGGGGCATTGTGAATGCTTCTCGTACTTGCCGGCATATTTCGAGGCATCGTGAATGCTTCTCGTACTTGCCGGCATATTTCGAGGCATCGTAAATGGTTCACGTACTTACCGGCGTATTTCGGGGCATCGTGAATGCTTCTCGTACTTGCCGACGTATTTCGGGCATCGTGAATGCTTCTCGTACAACATTGTATGGAACATAGCTTCATTGCTTAACAGCTTTACCTGTTTCAGTATACAACCATCAAAGTTTTTTGTGAAGTCTCACACATCCGCAAACCATTCAGCACAATCCCATTAACACTGGTCTACTACTCTCTGGCCCTCTTTTGAACGCACTCTCCGACATCTTCATCGAACGCTTGACAGCATGAATTGTAAATCATAAACTGAATGATATTTGCTGAATAAATATACTAAGGAAACAGAAATGGAAGCTAACAGGGACAACATTTACAATAAAAAAGGTGCTCTGAGTATTTTCTTTATTTTACTGGCAGGCACCTGTTGGGGAAGTATAGGTATCTTCGTGAGACGCTTCAATGCGCTGAATCTGGTATCCATGGACATTGTTGCCATACGCTCCGTGTTCACGGTCATCTTTATGGCGATATTTCTTGCCATATATGACAGGAAGCTGCTGAAAATTAACTTAAGAGACATCTGGTGTTTCATCGGAACCGGCATTGTCAGTATGGTCTTTTTCAATTTCTGCTATTTCAGATTGATAGAGATATCCTCTCTTTCGGTAGCTGCGGTCATGTTATATACGGCGCCGGTATTTGTAATGCTTATGTCAGCCGTTCTGTTCCGCGAAAGGATAACGGCGGTCAAAGTGATTGCACTGATTGCAACATTTGCCGGATGCTGCTTTGTTACGGGAATTGTGGGTAGTCCGGTGCATTTGACCTTACCTGCTATCCTTTTAGGTCTCGGCGCCGGTCTGGGATATGCGATGTATTCAATCTTTGGCAGATACGCATTGGAAAAAGGCTATCATAGTTTTACAATCAATCTGTACACGTTTCTTTTTGCGACGCTCGCATGTATACCTCTGGTCGACGTGAGGAATATTTATTCAGTGTGTACATCAAGTGTCTCGATGGGAATGTTCTCAGTCCTATGCGGACTTATTACCACAGTAATCCCATATATTACATACAATTTTGGGTTGTCTGGCGTGGAAACCGGAAAAGCGGCGATCATCGCTTCAATCGAGCCGGTCGTGGCTACACTGATTGGCGTATTCATTTTTCACGAGAATCTGACACCCGGAAACATTATCGGAATTGCGCTTGTACTTGCTGCTATCGTGATGTGTAATCTGCCCGCACGATCTGCCGGAAAAGCCGACTAGTCTTAAGGCCGATTTATCGGCCGCATTTCGATTATCGGGTTCGCGAAGCGGTTCCGATAATATGTCTTATCGATCTGAATTCTGAAAGGAGTCTCTCTATGGCCACCATCATCGTTGTCGAAGACGATCTCGACATTAATGACATTGAAACGATAGCTCTGAAAAACATCGGCTACGATGTCATTTCCTGCACTTGTGCAGCTGAGTTCTGGAGCAGTATAAGTCGCCATCTCCCAGATCTTGTTCTCCTTGATATCATGCTCGGTGATGAAGACGGGCTCATGATTCTGAAAAAGCTGCGCGAGAATGAGAAAACTGCGGCACTGCCGGTTATATTTGTCACCGCCAAGACAACGGAACTGGATAAAGTCAGGGGACTCGACAGCGGAGCAGACGATTATCTTACCAAACCGTTCGGTATTATGGAGCTGATCTCTCGCGTAAAAGCAGTACTTCGGAGAAGTGAGAGAAATGTCCAGTCCGACATCATTGAACTCGGCAAGCTTAAGATCGATCTTGTGCAAAGACGCGTCTTCGTAGATGCAGAAGAAATCTCTTTGACTTATAAGGAATTCGAGCTGTTGAAATATTTGACTATGCATCGCGAAGCCGCGATTACCAGGAGCGAGCTCATGGTTAAGGTATGGGATACTGACTTTGAAGGGGAATCCAGAACTTTGGATGTGCATATTATGACGCTCAGAAAAAAACTTGGAGAAGCAGGCGACTATATTCGCACGGTAAAGAATGTCGGATACAGGATAGAGGAAGGCCGGCGCTGAACGAATCAGTCCGCTATGCGGGCGGTACTGAGCATATAGGTAATAGGAATTACATTTGCTGTGCGATATCACATTTCCTTTACGGGCGATACTAATCGTATAGGTAATAGGAATTACATTTGCTGTGCGATATTACGCTCTCTTAGAGAGCATTACAATTCAAATAGGCGGTTCGAATAAAGAACACAAAACGCTGAGGAACATACCTTGCGATACAAAATCAATATTCAATTCACAATCATCACACTGATCAGCATCATTCTGTGCACAGGCATCACAGCCTATGCCTTCTATGGTGCACTTAAACGTGAAGTCTTCTTAGATCTTCGTCTGTATGCTGAAATGCTGTCGGGCGAAGACCTGTTAAACGAACCGGAACTGAATATTCCGAATGACATTCGAGTGACACTGATAGATGAGAGCGGAGAAGCGGTATTTGACTCAAGAACCGACGTCAGTACACTCGAAAACCACAATGAGAGGCCGGAAGTCATCGCAGCCTTCCGCGACGGTGAAGGACAAGCTACTCGCAAATCCTCGACACTCAGCAACGACGCATACTATTATGCAATAAGGCTTGTTAACGGCAACGTTTTGCGAGTCGCCAAGGAAGGCAGCTCACTGACATCACTCATTACAAACATCCTCCCGATGCTGGCAGTGCTGCTACTTTTGCTGAGTGTCATTTTCATCGGATTCTCCAGAGTTATGACCAATAGTATCGTTCGCCCGATCAATCAGATTGCGCAAGACATAGACAGCGTGAACGATGATGAGATATATCCGGAGCTGAAGCCATTTGTCAAAAAAATACGCTCGCAGCACGAGGAAATTATGAGAGACGCCAACATGCGGCAGGAATTTACCGCCAACGTTTCACATGAGCTCAAAACACCGCTCACAGCCATTTCCGGCTATGCGGAGCTGATGGAGACAGGCATGATTCCGCCTGATCAGGTCTCTACTTATGCGAAGCAGATTCACAAGAATTCCGACCGCTTGCTTACGCTCATTAACGATGTAATCAGACTTTCGGAACTGGACACGGTAAAAAGCGATGTTGCAGAAGAAGTTAGCCTGACCGAAATTGCAAAGCAGTGCCTCGGCACGCTTGAGTTTAAAGCGGCGGAACAAAACATCACGTTGCATTTGCAAACTATAAGCGCTGTAAACGGTCCCTCACAGGATCCCGACGAGGTCCGCTGCCTGACCATCGGCGACCCGCAGCTCTATGAAGAACTCATTTACAACCTTTGCGATAACGCGGTCCGGTACAACAATCCAGGAGGTCACGTTTACGTTTCGCTTCGTGAGGAAGAAGGCGAAATAGTCGTGAGCGTCAGGGATACCGGCATAGGGATTCCTAAGGCTGATCAGGAGCGGATATTTGAGCGGTTCTACAGAGTTGATAAGAGCCGGTCCAAGCAGACCGGCGGCACAGGCCTCGGTCTCGCCATTGTGAAGCACATCGTCGAACATATCGGAGCCCGAATCGAGCTTGACAGCGAGACCGGGATGGGGACCGAGATTCGTGTGTATTGCAGGGGGGCGGAGACAGACTCCTGATTAGATTTATAACCGGGCTGATAGGGGTGGTGGCATAGGAATTTCGATATTTGCCGTTTTCGGTTGAATGTTTTTCTTGCTTACAGGCCTCTTGGGCATAGGAATTTTGAATTTTGTCGTTTTCGGTTGAATATTTTTCTTGTCGGAGAGCTTCTTGGGCATAGGGATTTTGAATTTTGCCGTTTTCGGTTGAACTCTTTTCTTGCTTACAGGACTCTTGGGCATAGGAATCTTGAATTTTGCCGTTTTCGGTTGAATGTTTTTCTTGCTTACAGGCCTCTTGGGCATAGGAA
>CAMYVI010000125.1 GCA_947302185.1 uncultured Lachnospiraceae bacterium | reverse complement strand
CGAAGGGATGATCCATTCCGCATCTTCAAAATCGGTGTCCGTGACAAATGTCGCCGCTCCTGAAACGATTTTCCACCCCCATGAAGGCTGTACCAGGACCTTCCATGAATAGCGTTTCTCTTTTTCGAGATGCAGCCCTTCCGCTTTGATATTCATGGTTCTGTCGCTCTTTACGACGCCACTCGTCCAAATCGGCTTGCCCTGTCCGGTCTCCCCTTCATATACCCTGATTTCATAGTTCTTCTGCGATTGTCCCCTGATGCCGGAGGACATACTCCATGAGAACTTGACGGGTGATGAAGTACCGACCCCGAGAGGGTCTGTTTCATAATTAATTTTCAAGTCCTGCACGACCGTGAGATTTTCGATTACAAGTTCCACACCGACAGTCACACCGATGATGAGCAGCATAATAATCAATACCTTCAGTGCATCTGCTCTGCATCTTCGCCGGGTTCGTGCCTTTCTCTTTTTTTTCATTGAAATTCCCGCCGGTAAACTATTGTCAATAATTTCATTAATTGCATTCATCACATACTGACGTCTTGAGAATTCTGCGTCAGAGTAAGACTTCCCCGCATCGGGCAAATGCACCGATAAGTACCATACGGCAGATGGGAAAGTACCGTACTCGAAAAATGCTTTCTGTAATAGGATATCATATCTTAACAAAAAATTAAATCTTTGTTAAAACATTTCTTCAAAAGAATTGTCTGAATCCCCTTCTGACTTTAGATTATCGGACAAAACGGGCTGCCGCATCAATGCAGTACAGCCACATTCTATAGCCGAAATTACGAAAAAGTCGACTATATATTGTGTCTGTACGCTTGATGAGACAGCCCGTCCGGAACGGATTAAACCGCAGCCCCTTTTATAAGGCGGCTGATCCTTTTATAGAGAAGCAGTGTAATAAGCGATACAAGAATACCTTTCACCAAATTGAACGGCGCTACCAGCAAAACGGCAAAGCTTATTGCGCTGTTGATAGATGAATGCATTGCGGTCCCTACTGCAATCAGTGCATCCATACCTCCCATGAACTGGGCGTAGAACGGCAGGAGCAGATACGCATTGAGAATAACTCCCGCTGCCACCATCACGAGCGTACCGGCTGCAAGACCCGTCATCGCACCTCTCCTCGTTTTGTAAACGCTGTAAATAATGGAAGCCGGAGCTACCAGGGCACAGCCGATAAGGAAATTGGCCAGTTCGCCGACACCGAATGTGAGCGTGCCGTTGATGACAAGGTTAAGAAGGATCTTAATCAGTTCGATTGCAATTCCTGCCAGAGGCCCGAAAGCAAAAGCTCCTATAAGAACCGGCACCTCTGAGAAATCAAGCTTGTAAAATGACGGTGCAATAAAGACGATCGGGAATTCGAACAGCATGAGCACTGCCGCTATTGCTGACAGCATGCCGATCGAAGCGATCATGCGAATCTTCGAAGTGCTGTGGGTCTGTGCTTTTCTGATTTCATTAATTTTTCCTGTTTCCATTGTGTCTGCCTGCATATTGAACTCCTTTCTGAATCGGATAACTGTCACAGGGAGTTCAACGAAAGAGCCCCGGATGATCTATCCGGGGCTGAACTTGGCGCTTTAATAATCGCTCATTTCTTCTCACATCCAGACTATACTGTCGGTACCGGAATTCACTGTATGTGTCACCGGTTCATTCACCAATGGTGGTCGCGGACTTTACCGCCGGTGGGGACTTGCACCCCGCCCCGAAGAACTTTCCTGCTTTACTTGTACCGTAAGGTGCTTAGCCTTACTAAACATCATTATACAAACACTCCACTCCTTGTCAATACCTATTATGTAAATGGGGGATCTTTGGTCTGTATACCTTTACTTTATGCAGGCGCTTTCCCCGCAGATGTTTCATTGATCCGGCTGTAGTCAATTACCGCGTCGAATGCATCCACATTAACCTTCACAAGGCTGAGTGAATCAAGTACTTCTTTTCCGAACTGTGTCATTTCCATTCTCATTTGAACGGGATATAATGTCTCCCGGTCAATATATATTTTAACGGGAATTTCTACGTTTGTAAGATCTACGGAATCTGAAGCAGATCCGAACAGCGAGTTAAGGGTCCCGTTATTTTCCACAGCACTCTCAAGAGGTCCCATGATCTGAGGCAGCAGGCTCTCTATGTTTTCACCCGACACGGTGACGTTCAGGCGATAAGTATCATGACCGTTCACTTCGACATTTATATCTGAAAGTCCGGCATTCACGGTTCCATCCTCTATTTTCCTGAAAAAAGTGCTGCTCATTGAAGGACTGACATCCTCCATCTCGACGGTCTGTCTTTTCCACACGCCCTCTTCCTGTGTATACAGCGCGTGCTCACTACCCTCCTCAAAATAATAAGCGTCGACCGGCACCTTGCCGGAATTTCCCATTATGCTGAAATCCGCACCGCCGAAAAAATGCATTCCGGCAGGATCATCCTGAATATCGGCTTCATACAGAAGTCTCATTGAAAACATAGCGTCATTCGATTCGGAGCCGCCGCTTGTCTTCATGATTGCTCCGGCTGTCTTCCCGGAAATCCCGACATCCCGTATCTTCGGAAACGTTACTGCCATCAGCGGATCTGTGCTCTCGCGATGCCCCTCGTCCCGGGATGATACGGAATTTCCGAGTATGCTGTCAAGATCCGGAACAAAACCTTCGCCGCTGCCGTTATTTCCCAGTCCGCTCATTATAGTCCCGAGAATATCTAAAGTCGCGCTTACATCGGCTGACAGGTTCATATGTACGGATTTAAGATTTTCAAGCTTCTCCGCTGTTTTACCTGCAAGATCCGAAGCGTTCTCAGGTTTGAATTCAGGAGACCCGGTGGGCGTCATGACAGGCTCCGTCCGATCTGTCTCACTTTCCCGTACTTTTCCGCACCCTCCGAAAACAAGAATTACCGTGCATAATACGGCAAAGACTTTCCTGATGTGTATAGATCTGTAATTCATAATCGATGCCTTTCCTGTGCTGATGCTCTTATGTTCTGAATAAATATCATTATACTGCAAATGCCGATAAATGAAAATCATTTGAATTTGTTGCCGACTTCGCAGAAGTAGAGTAAAATGCAGTTTGCGGGTTCTTCAAGAACCTTGCGCGCGTATCTCACGACTAAGTCACGGGCACTGCGCGATGAAGAATACATCGCTGTCATTCTTTGAATCATCACAGAAATGGAGAAGTCTTGAAAAAACTTAAACTTTACGGGGCAGTGTTAGTCCTTGTTTTACTGATCCTGTTCGATATCGGTATATACAGCCGGATTTTCGGTATATCAATAGCTCCGGTCACCACATTAACAAATAGCCTTTTTGATGCACTATCCGGAAACAGAGATTCAAACGATTCAGTCAATGAGGTCCATTTGGAAGCAGGCCGGCAGTATCCTGACGAGTCGCATATCTCTGCAGATGAAACTGTACAGATGACCGCAGCGGACACTGAAGTCTCATCTGCACGAAAGGATGAAGCTGCGCCTGAAAAACCGGATACAGACAAAGATACAGGATCCGAAAGTCAGTCCGAAACATCTGAAGACGATCGGGGAACGACAGCCGGGGAACCTCAGGGACAGGCGGATTCGGATGCTGCCGGGAACAGCGAAGCCGGAAAGCCGGACCAAAAACACATAGAAACACCCGAGATAACTTATGCGGAGCTCAGCGGTATTCCGATCTATTCGATTCTCAACGGACCGGAAAACTATTTTTTGAATGTGATTGCCGGTTACGACGATAATGATTATTCCTACACCATGGTCACAGCGTGTATCCCGACTGACGGTTCAATATGGGATAAACCTGCTCCGGTATCGATCACCGTACCTGATGATGAGCCGGGCCGTACTTATGAGGTCCAGGTCTACTCAACGTTGGAAGAGAACACAATATTTGTTCAGAGAGGTATTCCTTCCGGAGGAACAGCTGAAATATATAATCTGATACCCGGTGATCTCTGCGGCTGTCAGATATTTGCGGAAGAATACACCGCAACATCGGATTCCGGGGAAGGTAGTCAGATCATAAGCTCTCACCTGGTTGTTTCTGAGAGCTTTTGCGTCCGATCCTATGAGATGAGAGGGATCCGAACCGAATCTCTCAATAACGTACGCGATCTGGGCGGCTGGTCTACCGCAGACGGAAGGCATGTCCGATACGGTCTCCTTTACAGAGGCTCTGCCTTCGACGGCGGCGGGCAGCGTCTGATTTCTGACAATGACGCCTCTCTCTTCCTTAACAGACTCGGTATCCGAAACGAGCTGGATCTCAGATGGGATTCGGAAATCATGTTAGACGGAGTCTCATCGCTCAGCGAATCTCTCAATTATATAAGAGTTCCGATGCAGCTTTATCTCGACTTTGTCAGCGACGAGACCAACGCCGGTCAGGTTGTTCAGATCTTCGACATGCTGAACTCGGAAGGACCACTATATTACCACTGTGCAATCGGCTGTGACCGCACCGGAACACTCTCCTTCCTGATTCTTGGACTCCTGGGCGTCTCGGAAAGCGATATCAATAAAGAATATGAGCTTTCTTCGTTCTCGATTTACGGTCCCCGGACCAGAGATAACACGGAAACTTACTATAAAGAAATGATTGCCTACATAAAGCAGAACTTTGAAGGCGCCACACTTCAGGATAAGATTGAGAACTATCTCCTTCAGAGAGGAGTGAGCAAGGAGACAATAGATTCCTTCAGAGCAAAAATGTTAGAGTAACTTCACTGTAACTGTTCAGGTAGCTGAACAGTTACTTTTATGTTAAAATGTTACAAATAGTTGATCAGACTAAATATTCCATCATATAAAGGAGGACATGCCGAATGGTTGGCGATATTCTTTCCATCGTACGCAGCTACGAAAATTCAGAAAGCAGCCGGATTAATCCGGATGAAAGACCTCTTTTTCACGTATCACCTCTGCTTGGCTGGATGAATGATCCTAACGGATTTTCTGTTTATCAGGGCGAGTACCACCTGTTCTACCAGTACTATCCCTACGACACGGTATGGGGTCCGATGCACTGGGGCCATGTAAAGTCCAAAGATCTCATTCACTGGGAATACCTTCCGTGTGCACTTGCTCCGGACAGCGATTCTGACAGAGAAGGCTGCTGGTCGGGCAGCGCAGTGGAAACTCCTGACGGTCGCCATATGCTGCTGTATACGGGACGTATGCCGGTCAACAGAAATGAGGGTGAGGAGCATATTCTCCAGGTCCAGTGCCTTGCTTTCGGTGACGGACATGATTATGATAAGTACGAAGGAAATCCGGTCATCACAGAGGCGGATCTTCCGGAAGGCGCAAGCATATATGATTTCCGCGATCCCAAACTCTGGTGGGATGAGAGGGAAAATGCATACATGGCTCTCATCGGCAATCGTGCCCCCGACGGATCCGGGCAGCTTCTTCTGTACAGGAGCACAGACGCAGTACACTGGGATTTCCTGAATGTACTTGAGTCATGCAGAAATGAGTATGGAAAAATGTGGGAATGCCCGGAGTTTTTCGAGATTGACGGCACAGCGTTCATTCTCATATCTCCGCAGGATATGTCTTACGGCGGAGAATTCCAGAACAGACACGGCAATATGCTGCTTAGCGGCACTTATGATCCCGATACACATACATTTACGAGAAAAGAAGTCCATGCTATCGACTTTGGCTACGACTTTTATGCAACTCAGACTCTTAAGTCGGAAGACGGCCGCAGAATCATGATTGCATGGATGCAGGCCTGGGAGAACCGTTTTTCCGGGAAAAGGGACGGCGGGCGCGGATGGACCGGCATGATGACTGTTCCGCGAGAGCTCCGTGTTAAGAATGGGCGCCTGCTGCAGACACCTGTCAGGGAACTCGAACTATGCCGCAGGAATCCCGTGTCCGTGAAGGAATACGCTCTGTCCGGCGAAGCGTCCCTACCCGGTATTTCCGGCAGATGTATTGATATGACAGTGCATGTTGCAGTCCCGGACGGGGGCAGCACTTGCAGATTTGAGATGAGACTGGCACAGAATGAGAGTTACCGTTCAGTATTCTCCTGCGACATGACAAGCGGAGCCTGTCTTTTCGACAGAACAAACTCAGGATACGCCGACGATGTGCTCCCTGTAAGACGGATGCAGCTCGATTCCAATCTCAGAGAGCTCACTCTTCGCGTCATCATTGACAGACTTTCTGTGGAAATCTTCATTAACGGTGGGGAGAAGGTAATGACATCCGTGATAGATACTCCTGCAGAGGCACGGGAGATTTCATTTGCAGCGGAAGGCAGCCTGCTGCTTGATGTGGAAAAATACGACATCGTTCTGTAAACTTCATGAAAGGGATTAATCATAAGCGCCTCGGCGTTTCTGATTAATCCCTTTCTAATCCTCAATCCGGTATATTAAAGACGCAGCGGAAATCCTCACCGTTCCATCCCTCCGTAAACGGCTGGTCGGCATATATTCTCGCCTCAGACCCCTCATCATATTTAACGACCGTGTCCGTTGAAGGATCCCACGATACCATAACAAATGTATGACCGTAATCTCCCGCGTAAGTACAGACAATCGACCCGTATCCCACGTCATTGATATCCTGGCTCTCCACAAATCCGTGCTCACGTAGATAGTAGAACATATCCTCATGTCCCAATGCGAACCCGCCCGGCGTCTGATCAGTGTATCCCAGATTCCAAAGAGCCTTGGCGACGAGTCTGTCACAGCTTATAAAACCATCTGTCGTAGGCGGCGTTGCATCGGAATCACCGTAATGATAATTATTTTCCCTCGCCTCGACAGTCACTCCTTCAACAGCTTCAACGAACTGCCGCTTTGTGATCGGGAAGGTAGACCTCACATGGTATTCATAATATATAAATCGGATCGCATCTATCAGAGGGCATTTCTCACTCCCGTCAAAATTGGTCCTTTCGTCTTTGATAAGCAATTTCTGGTCCCCGGCCCAGATAACAGCCTGAAAGTATGTACTGGACTGATCCAGATTCTCAAATCCGGTCACTTCCTCTGTAGGAACCGGTTTGCCTCTTGTGAACCAAAGCGTCTGCAGAACATCACCGTATGTGAGCTCGGTTTTAGGTTTGAACTTCTTGTCGGCATCGATTGCGGAGATGCCGTTCTTATACGCCCATAACGCCGCATATATGTCGCCTTCGGACACATCCGAAACCTTTGTTGTCAATGCAGCCGCCTTGTACTCGGGCCTGCAGTTTCTGATCCAAAGCATCCGGATCAAATCCATCTTTGTGCAGATCTTCTCCGAATCGACCGCTTCTTCTATAAGCCCGGCTTCCTGCGCCCACTCGTTGACAGTCTCAT
>CAMYVI010000124.1 GCA_947302185.1 uncultured Lachnospiraceae bacterium | reverse complement strand
CTAAAGCAAGCGTAGTGATTTTTCAACCTTTTTATGTATTTTACGTATAAAATCACTTGTCGGGGACGGTTCTTAACGATTAAGAACCGTCCCCGACAGGTGAAGAACCGTCCCTCTCAGCGCTCCCGCGCCGCGCGTATCCTCACCCCGTCCGAACCGCACAATTTCCCGGCCAGCATGATCAGCTCCTCCGATATACGAATCCGGCGGCCGCGGGTCTCCTCGCGGTAACTCTTGCTGTCCCGAAGGAACACAAGCACCCTGTCGCTGCCCGGTTCCGACGCTTTTATAGCGTCGGTAAGATCCGGCAGACTCATTTGCCACTCTTCTTTGGTCTCAAATGCAAGCCACAGCTCCCTCGGAATCTCGTCAAACTGCGTAATTTTATCACATATCAGCTTACTCGGGCGGTCGTCCTCGGAGGACACGCGGCCCTCGATGAACACCTTATTATCCTCGTTCAAAATCTCCTTATATTTATCGTAAGAACTCGGGAACACAAGCACCTCGACCGACCCGACGAGGTCCTCCACGGTGATGAACGCCATGACCTTATTTGTCCGGGTATATTTGATAGTCTTACCGGTGATCATCCCCCCGATGATCTCGCGCGAACCGTTCACGACTTTGGGCTCGTCCGTCTCCTCATTCAACATGAAGTCGGTGCTGAGAGCGGAAATTCTGGCGTGCATGATCTCCCTGTACTCTTCGAGCGGATGACCGGTGATGTAGACACCGAGCACTTCTTTTTCAAATGCCAGCTTCTCCTCCCGCGAAAACTCTCCCACATCGGGCAGGCGAATTTCAAAGCTCTTCTTCATTTCAGGTGCCATGAAATCGAAAATGCTCATTTGCCCGACCATTTTCTCCTTACTCTCGGAGGCGACGGAGTCAAGTACCCTTGCGTAGACCTGAATGAGCTGCTTGCGGGTCCCCTCGAGGCAGTCGGCAGCGCCGGCCTTAATGAGGTTCTCGATAGCCCTCTTGTTCATATCTTTGCCGTATGTGCGCTCGATGAAATCCTTTATGGATTCAAATGGTCCCCTCTCCTCTCTCTCCCGAACGATCATGTCGATAACGCCCCTGCCGATACTCTTGATCGCATACATACCGTAACGGATCGCACCGCCGTCAGTAGTGAACGGACCGTAGCCGGAGTTGATGGACGGAGGCAGAATATCGATTTTCATTTCGCGGCAGTGCATAATGTACTCGGAGCATTTGTCTGAGTTGTCGATGACCGAAGTCATAAGCGCGGCCATGAATTCAACAGGATGATAATATTTTAAGTAAGCTGTCTGGAAAGAGACGACTGCGTAGGCGGCTGCGTGGCTCTTGTTGAAAGCGTAATTTGCAAAATCCGTCATCTCGTCGAATATCTTGTTGGCCACTTTCTCGGAGATGCCGTTCGCGAGGCAGCCCGGAACATTTTCCTCCGGATTTCCGTAGACGAAGTTGCGGCGCTCTTTCTCCATGACGGATGCCTTTTTCTTGGACATTGCCCGTCGCACAAGGTCAGACCGGCCCATACTGTAGCCGCCCAGATCGCGGACGATCTGCATGACCTGCTCCTGGTAGACGATGCAGCCGTAGGTAGGCTCGAGAATCGGACGCACTTCCTCGCACTCGTAAGTGACTGTGTCGGGATGCTCTTTCCCTTTTATATATTTCGGAATGAAGTCCATCGGACCCGGCCGGTAGAGTGCGATTCCTGCGATAATATCCTCGAGCGAGTGGGGCTTCAGCTGCTTCATAAAGGACTTCATGCCGGCGCTCTCGAGCTGAAATACGCCTTCGCAGCGGCCCTTTCCGATCATATCCATGACAGCCGGGTCATTGTAATCGACTTTACTGAGGTCAAGGGGCTCGTTCGGCTTGCGGTTGCGGTCGACAGGGATGAAAATGCCATTTGCCTTCTGTCCGGCTGCATTTGTACCTGTTGGGGCAATATTTGCACATGGTGCAACTGCGTTTTTGCCTGCTGCGGCTGCGTTTATACCTGAGGCAGCTGCGTTTTTGCCTGCTGCGGCTGCGTTTATACCTGAGGCAGCTGCGTTTTTGCCTGCTGCGGCTGCATTTACAGATGTGCCGCAGACTCCGCCCTCTCTGCAAATTCTGTCATTGACCAGATTCACCGCATTCTGAATGACCGTCAGGGTCCTGAGTCCCAGGAAGTCCATCTTGAGCAGGCCGAGTTCTTCCAGCGTTGTCATGGTGTACTGGGTCGTGATCGACCCGTCCTGAGCGCGGGAGAGCGGCACATACTCGACGACCGGCTTTCCGGAAATGACTACACCCGCGGCGTGCATGGAAGTATTGCGCGGAAGACCCTCGAGTCTCTTCGCCATGTCGATCAGGTAGCGGACGCGCTCATCCTGCTCGTATTTCTCGCGGAGCTCAGGGTTCATTTCGAGAGCCTTATCGAGCGTAATGTTGAGTTCGCGGGGAACCATTTTCGCAATCGTATCGGCTTCCGCGTACGGAAAATCGAGAACGCGGGCCACATCGCGGATGACTCCGCGTGCAGCCATGGTGCCGAATGTGACGATCTGTACGACGCATTCGCGGCCGTATTTCCTGACGACGTAATCGATGACTTCCTGCCTTCTCTCGAAACAGAAATCCATGTCGATATCGGGCATGGTCACACGTTCGGGATTCAGGAAGCGCTCAAAGATCAGGCTGTATTTGAGCGGATCAAGATCCGTGATTCCGAGAGTGTAGGAGACGACGGATCCGGCGGCCGAGCCTCGGCCGGGTCCGACGATGATATCGTGGTCTTTGGCAAATTTGACATAGTCCCACACAATCAGAAAATAGTCGACAAAGCCCATGTCCCGGATCGTGCCGAGCTCATATTCGAGGCGGCTTTCAATTTCCCGAGTAATCGGATGATAGCGTTCCGCGAGACCGTCGCGGCATAATTTGTTGAGATACGTCCAGGCATCATAGCCTTCCGGGACTTCATATTTGGGCAGTTTGCGCTCGCCGAACGTGATCGTGACATTGCAGCGCGCTGCTATTTTCTCTGAATTTTCAATTGCTTCCGGCACAAAGCGGAAGAGCTGCCCCATCTCCTCGGGCGATTTGACGTAATATTGGCCTCCCTCGTAGCGGAGGCGGTCCTCATCGGAGACCTTCTTACCGGTCTGGAGACAGAGAAGGATATCGTGAGAGTCTACATCTTCCTTGTAGGTGTAGTGGCAGTCGTTGGTGCAGACGAGCGGGTAACCCTCCTCATCGTGGAGACGGACGAGCTGTCGGTTGACGTGCTTCTGCTCCGGGATTCCATGGTCCTGGAGTTCGAGGAAAAAGTTGTTCTCGCCGAAGATGTCCCGGTACTCGTGTGCTATGCGCTTCGCTCCTTCATAGTCGCCGCGGCCGATCGCCTTCGGAATCTCGCCGGCAAGGCAAGCTGACAGAGCGATGATGCCCTCATGGTACTTGCGCAGGATTTCCTTGTCGACGCGCGGCTTGTAGTAAAAGCCGTCTACGAAACCGGCAGATACGATTTTCATGAGGTTGTCATAGCCGGTGTTGTTTTCCGCGAGCAGGACGAGATGATAGTAGCGGTCACCTTTCGTCTGCGGGTCGCGGTCGAAGCGGCTGCCCGGCGCGACGTAGACTTCGCAGCCCAGAATGGGACGAATTCCCTGATTTCGGCACTCTTTGTAGAAGTCGATGCAGCCGTACATAACGCCGTGATCGGTGATGGCGGCGCTGTCCATGCCCAGCTTTTTGACCTGAGCGACATATTCTTTGATTTTGTTCGAGCCGTCGAGGAGTGAGTATTCCGTGTGGACGTGCAGGTGCGTGAAGGGCATGGGGCCTCCTTTCTTAGTTCCGTTCTATGAGCGATTGCCTGTCTGTCCATTATACAACTGCATCTTGGGCAGGGACAACTGCGATTTTGATTCATGGGGGTCCTATCGGGGACCAGTCGGAGACCAAACGGGGACGGTTCTTGACTATTAAGAACCGTCCCCGTTTGGTCTCCGACTGCGCACGATTGCACACAAAAAGGCGCCGCATACGCAGCGCCCAAACAACTCTCTCTTTATCTCCTCCTGCGGGTTCTTCTCTCCTCATAATTCTCCGTCGTCCTGAACTGGAAAATCATTCCGCCGATCGCAAGCAGTGCCGCAAACCCAAGCACAATATACTCCGTCGTCCTCGGCGTATTGAGCAGCGCGACCTGCGTAAGGAAATGATCAATCAGATTATTTGCCACAAGAAGCCCGCCGGACAGCGATGTCATGATGATGACCACCGGTCTCACGAAGAAACAAGCCAGAAGCGCGAACAGTATCGACACCACGATACATCCGACCAGCAGGAATTTCGTTTTGAATACATCGCTGAGGAATCCGTAAGATGCAATCCCGATAAGCAACGCTATCAACACAAATATTCCGACCTTATAAAAGAAAAATCCGGCTATCGCGAAAAGCAGCGCCAGCACAACTATCAGCGCGAGTATGAACTTCTGATCAAGCCCGAGCATCACGCCGATTACATATCCGATCATCCCTCCGATGAAAAACATCACAAAACTGATATGAAGCCTGAGAAGCTTATACCCGAAAAAGCAATATAGCAAAGCTATCAATATAGAAGCAATAATAGCAATCGTTGTCGCCGTTCCCATATTCGGCACTACCGATGATGCATAATCCACCAGCTTCTGTTTCAGACCTTCCATCACAATTTCCTCCTGCCCTTTCTTTTATCAGCACTCCAGAATCCTGCCGCCCTCGATACGAATCTTCCGCTCCTTATAGAGCCGTCCGACCGCCCGCTTGAAAGCGGCTTTGGACAGGCCGAATACCTCGCGGATCCTCTCCGGATCGGCTTTGTCATCGAACGGCAGCTCGCCTTCATAATCCTCATGGATTACTGCAAATACTGCCTCCGCGTCCTCATCCATCTGCTGATACGCCTTCTTGTGCGCGGACAGATCCAGCTTTCCGTCTTCCTTGACATTGGTCACTCTGAGTTCCACAACATCGCCGGGTGCAAATCCCTCCGGCGCCTCCCTCTTCGGAATCATGCCGGAATATTTGCCGTCGACTGCAACGAACACGCCGAAATTCGGCGCCACCTGATAAACTGTTCCGGTAACGGTATCCCCGATCACGTAAGGAGAATCCTGCCGCAGATACGGATAAATCTTCATTGTCGCTGCCAGTCTGCCGCTCTTATCAACATAGAGCGCCGCCAGGACCTGCTCGCCTGCGGCAACACGCCTCGTCTGCTCATGATAAGGAAGCAGGAGATCCTTCTCAAGTCCCCAATCAAGGAAAGCACCGATCCTGTTTACCTGACGCACATTCAGCTTTGCTACGGTATGCAGCAAAATCTTCGGCTTTGTCATGGTCGCAATCATTCGATCCTGCGAGTCTCTGTAAATGAACACCAGAAGCTCATCGCCTGCCTTACAGTTCTCCGGCACCTGCTTCCTCGGAAGCAGTACTCTTTCGTCATAACCCGCATCCGGGGTCTCGCCGACGTATACGCCGAACGATTCTTCTTTGATGACAAATAGCTTCTGCATCTGTCCCAATTCAATCATACTTATTCCCTCTATACTTTTCAAGTATCTTACAGTTTTTTATCATAGCGTATTTGTCATATGAATGGCAACCTGTTTTTTCACAGGCAGCCGTATTTCGTCTCACAAATCCGGCATAAATCTCAGCCTTTTTCGCAGCATCCGCATAGTTGCGGTCACACAGATTTCATATTTTTTTCCTTTGCAATATAGTACATAATGGATTACAGTTAATACTATGATTAATACGGCAGAATGCCTGCTGTGCGTGCCTCATCCGCTAAATCTCACGTTCTGCATTTACGCACACGTACACGAAAGGATTTATATATGAAAAAACAGATAGCAATCCCCCTCGCCACGATCCTGCTCCTTGCGGCAGCCGGCGCGGGCGGCACTTTTTACCTGTACTCACAGGGAGTTCAGAGCAAATACGCGGCTTCCCTCGTCGCCGTCTCCGCAACGGAGAAAGCCGTCAAATGGTACAAAGATGGATTCGACAAGTACGACGGCATCTTTCTTCCGGGCACTACGATCAACGGCAATGATGCCTCGGGCATGACGCCGGAAGAATTCACGGAATTTACAATTGCAGACAACCGAAAAGGCGTCTTTACCCTGAACGGACTTGATAAAGCAAAAGAAACAGTTAAGCTCAACGACATCGTAAAGGATGTAACGCTTGAAAAGGATCCGGCTGAATTCCTCGACAAGGACGCGCTGAAAATGTGGCCGGCAGCGATCAGCCAGGACAGAGCATATGAAGACAAAGTCACCGTGACCTATGACCCCGAGAAAATAAACGCTGCTGTGAACGCTCTTAAGCTCGTCAGCGGTGAAGGCGTCGTGGAACCTCAGAATGCGTACTTTACGAGAACCGAAGACGGTTTTGCAATAGTTCCGGAAATTACCGGCAACAAGCTGGATCCGGCAAAAGTCGCCGAGACGATCTCGGGAGCGCTCGCCGAGGAAAAATTCTCCGCCGATCTTGTCAAGTCCGACTGTTATATCAAACCGGCTGTCAAGATTGACGACCCCCAGCTCACGTCACTGATGGAGCAGTCCGAGCATATTCGGAACACGGTCGTCACTATTGACCTGACGGCGGCTTCGGAGACTGTGGACTGGAACACATTCGGGCCCTGGTTCGGCTGGGACGGTACGCAGTTCACATGGGATGAAGCAGCCATGACTCAGTACGTAGATGAAATCGGCAAGAAGTACGAAACGTACCAGATGCACCGGCAATTTGTCAATCACAACGGAGAGACCATCACCGTCGGCGGAAGCGATCGCGATACCTACGGTTTCTGGATCAATACGGCGGACACGGTCACACGCCTGCAGAACGCTCTCATGTCAGGCGAGACTCAGACAATTGCCGCTAAATGGCGTGTCAATGCGCTCACAAGAAATCAGGAGAACGGCGACATCGGCGGCACATACATGGAAATCAGTATCGCCGAGCAGCATATGTGGTTATACAAAGACTACACTCCGGTATTTGACTCGGATATCGTCACCGGAATGGCTTCCGATCCGGACAGACAGACGCCCACCGGAGTATTCTGTATCCTGAGCAAACTCCGTGATCACACTATGTCGGGAAGTTACGGCTCTCAGACATGTTCATATTTTATGGCATTTGACTGGACAGGCTGCGCAATTCACGATGCATGGTGGCGCGATTCATTCGGCGGAAGCATTTATCTCGAAGACGGCTCTCACGGCTGCGTGAATACGCCGACTTCAAAAATGGAAGAACTCTGGGATCAGATCAATACGGCAACGCCGGTAATTATTTATTAATCACGTATGCCCGGCCTCATCGTACCACAGCACAGCCCGGTCTCATTATATCAAAGTACAGCTCAGTCTCATCACACCATATAAAGGAGATGACCCATGAAC
>CAMYVI010000123.1 GCA_947302185.1 uncultured Lachnospiraceae bacterium | reverse complement strand
CGACAATAGTCCATCGCATATATGGTATTTTAGCATAATAATCCATAATAAATATTGTATTCTAACCTATTCCTCATAATAGAAATCAATCGGGATGGCATAGGGGTAGCCGTTTACAGCAAGAGCGCCCCTTCTGTTCTTTCGAAGCAGTTCTTTTGCAGCTTCTTCTGATATTTCATTCTTAACTCTTCTGATTTTACGGAACATTTTTTTCTCCTCAGTAATGTATTATATGTGTGAATAACTTATGTTGCCGGAAATCTTTTATACTTTGGAAAATGTAACTCAAACTCTCCACCCACTGCTCAGAATGCGTGTGGTAAGCTAATGCGATATAAAGAGCAGTAAGCCGACTTCATATGAGAAGCTCAAGTAATAAAGAGCAGTAAGCCGACTTCATGTGGGAAGTTCAAGTAACAAAAAGCAGTTAGCGGAGTGCAAAATCAAGTCAGATTCTCCCAGTCTATTCTCTCATTTCTGTAAAAGAACTCCCGGTCATGGGCGCCTATTTTCCGGATTACGCGGCACGGATTGCCGTAGGCAACGACGCCTGCAGGTATATCTTTTGTCACGATGCTGCCCGCACCTATGACGGAATTATCTCCTATCGTCACGCCCGGAACGATTACCACACCGGTTCCGATCCAGACATTATTACCGATTCGAACCTCTTTATTATATTGAAGCATTCGCTCCCGAAGTTCCGGGTCGATGGGATGGTTAGCTGTCGCGACCGTGACGTTCGGACCGAACATTACTTTGTTACCGACATATATCGGGGCATCGTCGACCAGGGTCAGGTTGAAATTGGCATAGCAGTAATCTCCCATATACACATTCTTACCTGCCCAGTTCGCGCGGAGCGGAGGCTCGATGTAGCAGCCTTCCCCGATGCTTCCGAACATCTTTTTCAGGAGTGCCTGTCGCTTTTCACATTCCGAAGGCCTCGTGTTATTGAAATCATACAGAAGCTCGAGACAGTCGGTCTGCTCGGTCATGATATCGCTGTCGCCCGGATCATAGATCAGGCCTTTATCCATTCTTTCCCGTTGTGTCATATAGATCCTTTCTCTATTGTTATGGTCTCTGAAGCAGAATTATAGTGACCAAGGTCGTTCGATGAATGTACAAAAAGAAATATAGTGCCTAAGGTCATTCGATGAATGTGTAAAATGATTTATAGTGCCGAAGATGGTTAGTTGAATGTGGAAGATGAAATCTGTCTCACATATGTGATACAAAGTAAGTGTCAGAATAAGCCTTCTCAAAGAAAGCTTCCCGGTTATTACACCGGCACTTCCGGCTCTTCCGCAAGAACAACGAACAGGTCCTCCGGGGAAAGCTCTACTGTGATTATTTTGCCATACTTCTTCTTTGCAGGATTGAGTATAGGTCCTCCATCTGACTTCAGCTTGTATCCGATGAATATTTCTCTCTTAGCAGCTACTGCTTCAGCAATGGCATAAATATTGGTCGTAATTCCCTCTTTCACATCCATATAGTACTTTACAGGCTTCATGTAAATCTCAAAGCCTTCCGAGTTAAGCAATGTCTCAAATACACTCTTTAGTTCTCGACTCTCAGCTATCTGAGACATCATAAGTGAAGCAATATTTCTGCTGATTACGAAGTCATTGGCCATAGTATCCTGAGCCAGGCTTTGATTTACTACGCTTCTCATCTCGCAGGTAATACCAAAATGAGCATTCGGATGCAGCATCTTATAATGTCTGCAATAAAGCAGCAGAGTGAGGGATTTTTCATCAGCCATATCGTCATTAAGATTTTGGTTTGACATAGTAAGGACATAATCCGGATGGCATTCATCGAGAAGCTTTTCCATGCTTGCATAATCATAAATATCATAATTTTCATTTTCGCTGCCGGTATCGGATAGTCCTCTTCTTATACGGATAGCAGAATCAATATCATGCCCCAGCAATCGGTTGATGAGCTTATCATTTACTGTCTTGTTCAATTCATTAGGATCTGCAGCGAGATAAATGATAGAGCCGGGACTTATATAATGGCAAAGCTCATTCAGAATCATAGGAAGTTTGGAGTTACACTCCATTATAACGATAGAAACGGGGTTTGTATTGTACAATTCGATGGGACGATTAAACACAGATTGCTGTTCGGCTTCAAATATTATCTTATCATCATCCTCTTCCAGAACAATTAATCTGTTTTCATTCTGAAGGATTACTTTATTCGGGTCGTCTATGATGACCTGATTCTCATTATCAACTAAACCTACAACAATCGAATCGGGAAGACACCGATTGATCTCCTGTATCGTCTTCCCTTTCATTTTACTGAAAAACTCAGAATTCTCGTTTTCATTCCGGACAATATAAAACTCATTTCCGAAAAAGTTGAATATCTCTGTGAGAACTTTCGAAAATCCGTTTTGCCGGCAGGTGTGCGCCATTATCTTTGAAATGATGCTATCCATCATCAAAAGCTCCAGGCGATCCCCGTTGAGAGAATATACGGATTTGCTCAGATCTGTATCATTTCCTGCTATTCTTGCTGCAAATTCATTCTCTTTATGATTGATTACCGAAGTTATAAATGTCTTTGAATCGTTAGTTTCATTCAGCATCTGAGAACATGCAAGAATGGATTTTATTGTATCGAAGTCATTTTCCGCAACAATAATAATAGACTTGCCGGTGTTTATCGAGCAGCGTTCCAGATCGGTCTTGTTAAAGATGAATCCGCTTCTGCACACGACCGTCAGATTCCCCATATAAGGGAACTGAGAACGAATACGCTCTTCCATCTCAAGCTTATCACCGGTATCCATAACGACCACTGCATTGCGCTTCCCTTTCTGATTTTCATAGGCTTCTATCAGTTCGCTTATAATCAGAAAAGTAGATTCGTTGAACCCCAGGATGACTACGTGGTCTTTCTCGATTACTGCTTCAATTCCTTTCGCAAGTTCCTGCATGCGGCTTGAAATACCATCATTGATCAGACCTATCAGCAGTGCCATGAAAAAAACTCCGCACAGGGTTGCAAGGAGCATGATGAAAAGAAAGATACGGTTTCCTACATCACCGGAAAGGACGCCCGGGTCAAATGCATGGTTTAGCGTATTCCAAAGTGCACCGGTCAGGGACGCATCCTGCCCTCCGAAAGCAATCACCAAAAGTGACAAAATAAAGACAATCAGGCCTGTTATTGCGAACAGTAAAATGACCATAGAGACTGTTCCTTTGGACAGCCAGAGGTCGAAATAATACATCAACTGGTCATGTAACGATTTCTTGTTTCTCCGATTCTTCACTTTTATTCCCCTCGTATGATTTCATTTTATAATATTCACAATTATAACATCGCAATATCCGATGTGGTTAAAATGATGTATAATAATTGAGGAAAATTGTTCGAGACCCGTGCGCGGGTCTTGTCTTTTTGATAAAGGAGTTTTTACTATGTACGAATTTACATCCCGCGTCCGCTATTCTGAATGCGCACCTGATTACAGGCTCTCGCTGGCAGGTCTGGTAAACTATTTGCAGGACTGCGCTGTCTTTCATGCGGAGAATGTGGGACGGAGCGGTCAGCAGCTGAAAAGAGAACACGTCGCGTGGATGATCAATGGGTGGCAGATCAAGGCTTTACGTTATCCTGAACACGGTGAATCCATCACTACCCGTACCTGGGCTCATGGGTTTCGGGGACTGGAAGCGATGAGAAACTTTACGATAAAGGATGAGAAAGGGGACTTAATAGCTTGTGCTGACTCACGCTGGTGCTATTTCGATACGGAGGCCGGTCGCCCGATCAGGATTCCTCAGTCAGAGATTGATGCATACGGCATCGAAGAAGGACTTGAGATGGAGAAAGCGCCCCGCCATATCAGGCTTCCGAAGGAGAATATTGTAGAAAAGATGCCGTTCAAAGTGCGCACCATACATCTTGATTCCAACGGTCATGTTAACAATGAGCAATACATTAATATGGCGCTTGCGTATCTTCCTGCCGGTATTAAGGCCAGGGAGCTTAGGGTCGAATATCTGCGCCAGGCGCATCTCGGCGATATGCTAAGCCCCAGGTTTTATCATAATGGGGAGGAGTATATCGTGTGGCTGGAGATAGAGGGCCAGGTGTGCGCGATCATGCAGTTCTTTGTTTCGTCTCTCCCGCAGAACTATCGTCTGCGCGGTTATGAGATGAATATTGAAAATGAATCCCGCCCCTAATAGATGAGCGTCTGCAACCCGCCGGATAGATGAGCGTCTGCAACCCGCCGGATGGATGAGCGTCTGCAATCTGCCGGAGACTTTTATTCTTCATCGCGAGAATGCACTTACGATGAAGACGAGTGTCACCTTGTGAGCGTATTATGGACTTACGTCACGAATATTACGCGATGAAGAATAAAAAACTCAGTGGAGAGTGTCGATTCTCCACTGAGTTAATAATTATGATTCACTGAGTTAATGATACTGATTCACTCGGTCAATGATAATGATTCACTCGGTCAATGATAATGATTCACAAGGTCAATGATAATGATTCACTTTCCGATAATTATAATTCACTCGCCGGAAGTCGATTACGGATCACTGCTGTTTTTTCTGCACAATCATACATTCTCCGGTGTTTCCTCACCTTCCGCCTCATTGCCGATATAGTAGAAACCAAGCATGGTTAGATCGTCGAATTGCGGCGCACCGTCCACGAACTCATCGACCTTTTTCCTGATTTCCGTCAGGACCTCCTGCGGATTCAATGTGGTCAGCTGTTTGGCGGCTTCTAACAGGCGCTCTTTGCCATACTGACTCGCATCCTCACGTTCTGCCTCAGTCACGCCGTCCGTATACTGGAAGAGGAAGCTTCCCTTTTCAAGCATAAGATCGTAGTCGCGATAGCGGGAAAATTCTATAGCCGCGAGAGGAAGCCCGCAGCGTGTCTCGACATATTCCCAGACACCACCGTTGTATAGGAGCGTGCGAGAGTGGCCTGCATTTGCATAAGTCAGCTTACCGGTGGAGAGCTCCACACAGCCGAGCCACACGGTTACGAACATGTTCTCGGGGTTGTTCTCTATTATGTGCTGATTGGCATTCATAAGAATGCGTGACGGAAGCGTCTCGAACTGGGCTGCATTGCGGATCGCCATTCTGGATACCATCATGAAAAGGGATGCAGGAATTCCCTTGCCGGAAACATCGGCAATAACAAGATAGATATGGTCTTCGTCCGGCATGAAGAAGTCATAGAAATCTCCGCCGACATTTTTGGCCGGCGTCATGGTAGCGTAGATATCGAAATCATGCCTTTCAGGGAAAGCCGGAAAAACATTCGGCAGATAATTTCCCTGAATTCTGGCTGCCAGTGAAAGCTCAGCTATAAAATGCTCTTTTTCGACTGCTTCTTTGGCTCTCTCTTCGATATAGTAATCGATTTTGTTCATCATATCGTGGAAAGAATCGGACAGTCGCTTTATCTCATCATCGAAAATAAAACGGTAATTACTATTCTTATAATGCCCGTTTTCATAGGAATCCACTTCTTTCGTCAGGGCACGGATCGGATGGACGACAGTGTTGCTCAGAGTGATCAGCAACAGTGTTATGAGAATGATGAGCAGGATTGCCATAATGATAGTGATCCGTCTAATAAGATTGAAAATCAGAATGTTTACGCGGTGCAGATTGGTATCTGATTCTATCATGGCTGCTGTATTGCCGTTGGAATCGAGGACGGGAGTCCAGACTGTAAATGAGTCCTCAAACGATTCCCCACCATAAGAGACTGAGATCGGTTTGTCGGATGCCTTTGCCTGCTTTACATCCGGGAGAAACATTTCATAGTCAAAATCCGTGTAATCATAGGTCTCTCCGAACTGTGCTATCACGCTGGGATCATCCCTTGTGGCCTGCGCTTCCAGAACATAGACAAAATAGGTATCATAAGGGACGACCAGATACAGAAAGTCCATATCGATCGACTCTTCTTTTACCTCATTGAAACGCTCGAGCAGAGCATCATATTCCGGACCTTTCTCGCCGCTTTCAATCATAGAAACAATAGCATCCCCGTCGATATCAGCGGCGAGGATGTTAAGCGTTTCCAGTGTTTCAGCGCGGTACAGTTCTATATATTGATCACGGAACGATGTGCTGGTTAATCTGATAAGCAGAATACCAATCACCAGAACTGTGATTATCACGATAAGAAGAATTCTTTCCCGCAGCTTTATTTTCATGCAAATACCCCCGCGTATTTATCATGGACAGTTACTTATGCAGGAATGAATTACAGAAAGATTGGACCCTGTTTCTTGCGCGTTGCGCCCGGTCCGCGTTTTCCGACAAGCTCTTCGTCCTCGCTGCCGCCCTCTAAGTCATCGAATAACTCTTCAATCTGTTCATCGCTTACGGCTAAGCCGCCGATAACATGTCTTAATTTCTCGTCAGAAAGTTTCTTTGCGGCCTCAACCTGGTCGTTAGCAATATTCATATTCTCGTTTGACATTTTACTCTCCTTTCAACATGTTACTTGACATGTAATACTCATACTGATTAGGATGCGTCCGGTGGAAAACCGACACTTGTGTCAATTATACAATAATTTTTGACTCTGCGAAATAGCATTTGCTTTACTTCTTTTACACAAGTTTAAGGCCTTTATCAGGCTGTACGGGGGAGACTTGCACAAAAAAAATCCCGGTCGTTGACAACGATAGGTGCGCATGCTATTTTTGTAGCGATTCTCGTCTGTCATACATTTATACGGGTGACTTTTCATTCGGGAGGTTTTTTTTGATGGATTTTAAAAAAATTTTAGTTTCATCTGTTCTTGCAGGATTCTGCATCGGCCTGGGAGGTATGTTGTTCCTTGCAATGGATGACAAAGTAATCGGAGCATCGCTGTTCTCGACCGGCCTGTTCGTGATCTGTACAAATGGCTTCCACCTGTTCACAGGCAAAGTCTGCTATGCTTTTCAAAATGACGGTTCATATGCGGCAACGCTTCCTGTTATCTGGATCGGAAATCTGATCGGAACCGCGGGCGTGGCTGCCATCGTAAGGTTGTCCCGTGCGAAGGGTCTTGCCGAGAAAGCGGCCTCGATCTGTGAGGTCAAGGCAAATGACAGCCTGCTGAGCCTGTTCCTGCTCGGTATCTTATGTAATGTTTTTATTTTCATCGCGGTCGACGGCTTTAAAAATGATCAGCATGAAATTGCAAAATATGCCGCGATTTTTCTCGGAGTTATAGGGTTTATTCTCTGCGGTGCGGAACACTGCGTCGCGGATATGTTTTACTATCATGTCGCAGGAGCATGGTCGGCGGATATGCTGATCCGCCTGTTGGTGATCACGGCGGGAAATGTCGTCGGCGGAATTGCGGCTGAGAGGCTGCGCACGGTTGTGGTAGGCAGCTGAGAGTATTTGAGGCAGAGACGCCCCGACATGGTGGGGGACGGTTTCAGATGCAGGAATTGAAAAGAAGAGTCGGGTATTCTGAGTGATCAGGACCGGCTC
>CAMYVI010000122.1 GCA_947302185.1 uncultured Lachnospiraceae bacterium | reverse complement strand
AAGGTGCTTCGCACCATGCGCGGCGCGGCAAGAACGCCGAGGCGTTCTTGATTTAAACTTTCCACGTGAAGTATTGGTCAGTCTTATGTGATTTCGACTGAGGAAGTGGGTGAGCGCGAAGCCGTTTCATTGAGACGGGACTGACAGCAGGAGGACAAAAATGAAGAAAATAGCTATATACGGGAAGGGCGGAATCGGCAAGTCTACGATGACCGGGAATCTGGCTGCAGCGTTTGCCGTACTCGGAAAGAAAGTCGTTCAGATCGGATGCGATCCGAAAGCAGATTCGACAATCAATCTGCTTGGAGGCGAACCTCTTATGCCTGTCATGGATTATTACAGGGACCATGATACAGAACCGGATTTTGAGCATATCGGAAAGACCGGTTTCGGCGGTGTATTTTGTATCGAGACAGGAGGCCCTACGCCCGGTCTCGGATGCGCGGGGCGCGGGATCATTGCCACATTCAATCTGCTGGAAGAGCTGGATGTATTTAACCGTATTAAGCCCGATGTGGTACTTTATGACGTACTGGGCGATGTTGTCTGCGGGGGATTTGCAGCTCCGATACGTGAGGGATATGCGGAGGATGTGCTGATCGTCACATCCGGTGAGAAGATGGCGCTCTATGCTGCGAACAATATTTCTACTGCCGTTAAGAATTTTGAAGACAGGGGTTACGCGACGGTGCGCGGAGTTATTGTTAACCGAAGAAATATACCGGACGAGGAGAGCAAGGTGAGGGCGTTTGCCGAAAAGATCGGCGTTCCGATTGTCGCCGATATTCCGAGAAGCGATGAGATCAGCATTTTCGAAGATCAGGGAAAGACCGTCGTTGAAGGGAATCCCGATCTTCCGGTGAGCCGGACATTTATCGAACTTGCGGAAATGCTGCTGGCAGATCCGCCGAAAGAACAGAAAGAGACATACCGGTTTTATCATTGAAGCTGTTATCACGGGGAATATCCGGATACAGGCGTAACGTGCGAGGGACAAACATATGGAACCATTTTATCTTACTGCCGCAGAATTTGCCCGGCGCGGTCGGGAGGATTTTCCGAAGGAAGAATCTCCGTCTCATGCGCTCATATACAGTTCACCGGCAACTTTGTCTTATAATTCTCCGGGGGCGAACGGATACGGAGTAAAGCGGGCAGGCCTCGCCATACCGGAATCCGTAATGCTTCTGGTATCGCCGGGATGCTGCGGGAGGAACAGTACCATTCTGAGCCGTGTCAGCGGATACAGCGAGCGTATGTTTTATCTGCTGATGGATGAGACCGATCTTGTGACCGGCCGACATCTTAAGAAAATACCGCAGGCCGTACGGGAAATCATAGAAGTTCCGGAAAAACGGCCGAAGGTCGTCGTGATCTGCATTACCTGCGTGGACGCGCTTCTGGGAACGGATCTGGTCCGTATCTGCAAAAAAGCAGAGCAGGAGAGCGGCGTGCGCGTGGTTCCGAGCTATATGTATGCGCTCATGAGAGAAGGGACTAAACCTCCTATGACGGCAATAAGACAGAGTGTTTATTCACTTCTTGAACGGCGTCCTAAGAATCCTCATGCGGTCAATCTGCTCGGACAGTTCGCGCCGTACGATGATGACTGCGAGCTTTATCCGATGTTCCGCAGGGCCGGACTGACCGAAATCCGTGAAATCGGACGAATGAAGACGCTGGATGAGTATATGGAGATGGGCGAAGCGAATTTCAATCTTGTATTGAACCCCGAGAGCCGGTATGCTGCGGATGACCTGATGGGAAGACTCGGGCTGCCTTATATTGAGATGACGAGATTTTACGATCCCGAACGCATCTCGAAGCAGTATGCTTCGCTCGGAAGTGCCCTGGGCGTGAAGTTCGATGATTCGAAATGGAGAGAAGAAGCGGAAAGAGCAGTGCATGCTTTTGCAGAGAGACACCCGGCACTTACATTTGCGGTCGGACAGACTCTGAATGCCAATCCTTTCGAACTTTCTGCCGCGCTTCTGAAATTCGGATTTAAGGTAGAACGGATATTTGCAAACGCCTCCCCCGATGATTTGCCCTTTATCGCCCGGATTGCCCGGATGAGTCCCGAGACGAGGATCTATACGAGTATTTCGCCTACGATGATGCTCTATAAATGCGAAGGAAATGTGGACATCACTCTCGGAAAAGACGCCGCGTTCTATTATCCGGGTGCGGCAAATGTGCCGTTCTTTTCGGATGTTCAGCCATTTGGGCATACAGGGCTTATGAGACTGCTTCGCGAGATGGAGGAAGTGCTGTGAAGGGATTGATGAAATATCTGTCTCCGTTCGCGCCGGATATTTCCGGGGCTTCGGAAGTGCTTTTCGGGATGAAAGGCCTGATTGTCATAATTGACGCGGGCGGATGTACGGGAAATGTATGCGGCTTTGACGAGCCCAGATGGAAGACGGAGAAGAGCGCGATTTTTTCAGCGGGTCTGCGGGACCTGGATGCCATATTGGGAAGAGATGAAGCTATGATGCGAAAAGTCGGCGATGTCCTTGATCTGATGGAGGGGGCAGAGTTCCTTGCACTTGTCGGGACGCCGGTACCGTCGGTCATTGCCACGGATTATCAGGCTTTAAAACGGATGGGAGAGAGAAGATTCGGCATCAGGACTCTCACCATACCTACTACCGGTATGGAACTGTACGACAAAGGACAGGAGCGGGCTTATACGGAACTGCTTCGTGAGTACCTTCAGCATGCAGACGGAACTGCGGACGAGATGTGCGGAGTTTCCGGTCAGGAATATGCGGATTCTTCAGAGCTGTGTGAACAGTCGGGAACACTCGGGATATTCGGTGCAACTCCTCTCGATCTTCTGGAATCGGATACGGCGGAAATTCTCAGGGAGAGAGTACGCGGCTGCGGCGGGAACGATGTCCGGGTGTTCGGACAGGATGTGAAGGATTTTGCGGCGGCCTCTGAATTCAGAGAGAATCTGGTTATATCTCCATCCGGAGTAGCTCCTGCCAGATACCTTAAGGAGAAATTCGGAGTGCCTTATACTGTGCGATATCCTCTTCCGGTCTCGTTCTCAGCTTACCTGTTTGCAGACATCCGGCCTGAGCGGGTCCTGGTGGTTCATCAGGCGGTTCTGGCTGAGACGATACGTGCAGAGATATGTAAAGCGCATCCGGGGATCATCTGCGACGCCGCAACGTTTTTTATGCCTCTTGAGAATACAATTGCTCTCAGGGAGGAGGATGACTTCATCGAGCTGGTCAAAAACGGCGCCTATGATGTTATTATCGGAGATCCGCTCCTTGCCCGTGCGGTGCCGGGAGTTCACTTCGTGCCGCTTCCGCATTTTGCGGTTTCGGGAGAGTCAATGTAGCAGGAACACCAGGATCTTCCTGATTAAATGACGAAGGTGTTATATGAAAAAACGTAATCAAATTCGCGTATACGGAATAGTGCAGGGGATTGGCTTCCGTCCCTTCGTCAGCAGACTTGCGGATGAGCTGAATATTATCGGGGATGTCTGTAACAAAGGATCATATGTAGAGATTCACGCGCAGGCGGAGGAAGCCGTTCTTGAAGAGTTCAAGCGCAGGCTTGTCTCGGATGCACCTGCCGTCTCCGCTATCATCCGACTTGAATCGTCGGAAACAGATATAATACCTGAACGGAAGAGATTCCGAATCATAAAAAGTATGCATGAAGCGGGTGAAATATTTGTCTCCCCGGATCTTGCGATTTGCCCTGCATGCAGGAGGGAACTGCTCGACCCGCATGACAGGCGATACCTTCATCCGTTCATAAACTGTACGGACTGCGGTCCGCGACTTACGATTCTGGACGGTATGCCGTATGACCGTATCAGGACCTCGATGAAGAAATTTCCGATGTGTCCGGAGTGTGAGTGGGAATATACGCATCCCGAAACCAGGCGTTTTCACGCTCAGCCGGTATGTTGCAATGATTGCGGCCCGACGGTTTATCTGTATGATCTCAGGGAGAAGCCGGATGTCAATGCTGTATCAGAATCTTCCGGATGCATTGCGGGGACCTGCCCTGTCCGCGTCACGCTCACCGGTGAAGACGAGTTCGGCGTACATAATATAAATGCTGTGCGAAATGTGTTCGGACTTGACGCTATCCGGCGTGCACGCCGGATCATCAGGGAAGGCGGCATCATTGCCGTGAAAGGAATAGGCGGTTTCCATCTGTGCTGTGATGCGACAAATGATGCCGCAGTCAGCCGTCTCCGCAGCCTTAAGCACAGGCCGATGAAGCCTTTCGCGGTCATGATGCGGGATATGGAAACCGTAAGGCGCGAATGCGTTGTACCGGAAGGGGCTGAGAAGATTCTGGACGGAGTCCAGAAGCCGATATTAATTTTGAATCGGCGCGCTGATGACAGTCATCCTGATTCATACGGTGTCAGGATCAGCCGTTTTATCGCTCCGGACAACGACACTATCGGTGTCATGCTTCCTTACGCTCCGATTCAGATACTTCTCTTCGGTCTGCCGGACAGCGGCGAGATGACGGATGCGTTTGTCATGACGAGCGGAAACCCATCGGGTGCGCCCATTTGCAGAAATGATGAACAGGCCTTAGAATATCTGTCGCCGATGTGCGATGCGATTCTGTCTAATGATCGGGACATCCTGCTGCGTGCAGATGATTCAGTCATGCAGTGGGCTTTCGGGAAACCTTATATGGTCAGAAGATCGCGCGGTTATTCGCCTCTGCCTTTTACCGGTCCTGCCGGATTTAAAGGTTCGGTGCTGGCGATCGGAGGAGAACTGAAAAATACATTCTGTCTCGCGAAAGATGAGCTTTTCTATCCGTCGCCCTATGTCGGTGATCTGGCGGATCTTCGAAGTGTGCGGGCAATGGGACAGGGAATCGGGCGTATGGAGGAGCTTCTCGAGACAAGACCGGAGATGGTCGTGTGCGATATGCATCCGCGATACAACTCGACTGCTTACGCCGAGGAGACAGGTCTGCCGTGCATGAAAATTCAACATCACTATGCGCATATCCTTTCGTGTATGGCTGAAAACGGCTTTACGGGACCGGTGATCGGCATCTCGTTTGACGGCACGGGTTACGGAACGGACGGAACGATTTGGGGCGGAGAATTCCTCTTATCGGATCCGGAAAAATTTGAACGCATGGGTTCTATAGCCCCGTTCAGACAGGCGGGCGGTGATCTGGCCTCGAAGGAGGGATGGCGCATAGCACTGTCACTTTTGCTTGATCTGTGCGGAAGTGAGGAAAAGGCTGCCGAGGCGGCGGAGTTTTTGAATTTGTGCAGTGAACCGGAACGAAAAGCACTTTTCTTTATGCTCAGGAGAAACGTCAACACGGTGACATCGACATCTGCCGGAAGACTGTTTGATGCAGTCAGCGCAATTCTCGGGATCAGGACGGCCTCCACATTCGAGGGGGAGGCGTCAATTGCACTGGAGACGGAGGCAAAAAGATTTTTTTCGGATGATCCGGATCGTTTGCAGAGGGCGGCTCTTGAAGTGTCACTTGCGGATTCCGAAGAAGATTCCCGTTTTCTTTTGCCGACAGATGCTATAATAGGCAGGATGCTTACGGGTATGCATTCCGAAACGCCGGCCGGGCAGCTTGCCTGTGATTTCCATATTTATCTGGCCGACGGAATTCTTAAGGGAGCTGAGCGGATGAGAGAGAAGACCGGCGTTCGCACGGTCGCTCTGTCCGGAGGGTGTTTTCAGAACATGCTGCTCCTGAAGCTTTGTCGGGAGAGACTGGAGAGGGCCGGTTTTGTATGCCTTACGCATTCTCTGGTTCCGCCGAATGACGGAGGGATAGCGTTAGGCCAGGCGTTTGCAGGTATGTGGAGCCTGAACCGCATGCGGCAGATCCCGGAAGCGGAGCATGAAGCGTATGCAGCGGATCCCGACAGCGGTGCCTGAGCTGCATGCAGCAGATTAAGGCAGTAAAATATGAATGAGGAAGGTGCTTATCACCTTGCGCGGCGCGACAAGAACGCCGAGGAATTCTTAATATAATGATAACAGGACTGGGAGTGTGCAGGCACGGAACAATCCGTAAACGGCTTTTGGCGACTTAAGCATGTAAAATAAGGAGGAACAAAAAATGTGTGTAGGACTACCGGCTAAAGTTGTACAGATGAAAAACGGGACGGCTATAGTTGACGCGACCGGTGCACGCCGTGAAATATCGACAGAACTTCTCGACAATGTCGAGCCGGGTGATTATGTAATGGTGCACGCCGGTATAGCGATCGCTAAGATCACAGCCGATGATCAGACAGAAACGCGGGAATTGGTGCAGGATTTAATCTCTGACGCAGAGTAGAGTGCCGCGTCTTAAAAACCGGCAATGATACTCAGAACGGTTTTCTGATCTATAGACGCCGTATATGAAGAAAGTATTATAAATACTATAACCGGAGGAATTATATGAGCATCGAAAAAACAGCCGCGGAAATAGTACAGGCATACGATGGCCGCCCGATCCGCGTGATGGAAGTGTGCGGAACTCACACGCATGCGATTTTTGAATATGGAATCAGGAACATGCTTCCGGAAAATATCCGGCTGATCTCCGGTCCGGGATGTCCGGTATGCGTTACGGAGACCGGATTTATTGATGAGGCGGTATGGCTCGCCCTTGAGAAAGGTGCGACGATTACGACATTCGGGGATCTCGTGCGTATACCCGGAACGGAGATGTCCCTTGCGGGAGCCAGAGCCAAAGGAGCAAAAATCAGAATCGTATACTCCCCTCTCGATGCCGTGAATTATGCGGCTGAGAACCCTGACAAAAATGTCGTTTTTCTTTCAGTCGGATTCGAGACGACTGTTCCGGCTGCGTGTCTTGCAGTGAAGCGCGCGAAAGAGACGGGAATTAACAATTTTACGCTTCTTACAGCCAATAAGACCATGGACCGTGCTTACCGCGTTCTCAAGGGAAGCGCAGATGCTTTCCTTTATCCCGGTCGTGTCAGTGCGGTTACGGGAATGAAGGTCTATGAGGAACTGAAAGAGGAGGGAATCTCAGGCGTTGTCTGCGGTTTTACTCCGAATGAAATCCTGACGGCACTCGCGGTTATTGTGACGAAAATCCGCAGTGGCGGGACGTTCGCGGAAAATGCCTATCCGCGTGTTGTGACGAATGAAGGAATGCCCATCGGCAGAAAGCTTATGGCGGAGACAATGGAACCCTGCGAAGCTGCGTGGCGGGGTATCGGCGTTATTGAAGGTTCCGGGCTCAGACTCAGACGTGAGTATGCGGCGTACGATGCGCGTCTTGTTTATGACATGCCGGAGATTCACGGAAAACCGAACCCGGCTTGCCGCTGCGGCGATGTTCTCATGGGCCGCATCAGGCCGTATGAATGTCCTCTTTTTGGCAAGGTCTGTACAACGGAACATCCTGTCGGGGCCTGTATGGTGTCCTCCGAAGGAACGTGTTCGGCTTATTATAAGTACAATATTTAATCTCTGACGCAGAATTCTCGTGACTTAAGTCGTGAGATGAATGCGCAA
>CAMYVI010000121.1 GCA_947302185.1 uncultured Lachnospiraceae bacterium | reverse complement strand
GAAGGTGCTTCGCACCATGCGCGGCGCGGCAAGAACGCCGAGGCGTTCTTGATGGGCTGTCGCATTAAGACGCGAAGCCGTAATAAATAGCTGACGGTATTTGCAAATATCTGCTATTTATATCGGCGGAACGTTCTTGTGCGGCAGCCTTTTCGCGAATCAGGATATATTTTATTCTTCATCGCGCAATACTCATGTCTTCAGTCGTGAGATACGCGCGAAAGGTGACACACGTCTTCATCGACACATCTATACATGCCGCAACGGGCTTTTTGCAGAGTTATACTTTTGCAACGGGCTCTTTTCTTATATAATGATTGAGACGCTAAAAGTCGATTACGGATTGTTCCGTGCTTGCGCATTCAAACAATCTTGTCATGCAATGTCTTTGCTGTATGAGCAGGTTTACCCGCCGTCTGCATACAGGGAGGAATTCCCCCGCCCGGACAAATTCGGAAGTGATGGAGAAACACATGGATCTTTTTGATTATATGAAACAGAAGAAACAGGAGAGTGAGTCTCCGCTAGCCAGCCGGATGAGACCCGTTACCCTCGAGGAGGTTGTCGGTCAGCAGCATATCATCGGTAAGGGAAAACTGCTCTACCGCGCGATTAAGGCAGATAAGCTGAGCAGTGTAATCTTTTACGGTCCGCCCGGTACGGGAAAAACGACACTTGCGCAGGTCATCGCCAATACGACCGATGCATCATTCCGTCAGCTCAACGCAACGACGTCAGGAAAAAAAGACATGGAAGCGGCTGTGCAGGATGCTAAAGAAGCTCTGGGGGGATTCGGAAGACGAACTATTCTTTTTATTGATGAGATTCACAGGTTCAACAAAGCGCAGCAGGATTACCTGCTTCCGTTCGTCGAGGACGGAACGGTCATTTTGATCGGCGCCACAACGGAGAATCCGTATTTTGAAGTAAACTCCGCTCTTCTCTCGCGGTCCACGATATTCGAACTTCATCCTCTGTCGAAAGAGGACGTGGCACTGCTGCTGGACCGGGCAATGGAAGACCGTATAAGGGGGCTCGGTGCCCTGAACGCCGTACTTACATCCGATGCCAGAGACTTTCTTGCCGATACAGCAGGCGGGGACGCGAGGACTGCCCTTAACGCCATCGAGCTGGCAGTTATGACGACTGAGCCGAACGAAAACGGACAGATCGTTATCGATCTGAATACAGCGGCAGACTGTATCCAGAAACGGGCTGTTCATTATGATAAGACCGGAGAACAGCATTATGATACCATTTCCGCATTTATCAAGAGCATGCGGGGATCGGATCCGGATGCAGCGGCTTATTATCTGGCCAAAATGCTTACCGCGGGCGAAGACATCAAGTTCATTGCCCGCAGAATTATGATCTGTGCATCCGAGGATGTCGGGAATGCGGATCCGATGGCTCTTACTGTGGCGACCTCAGCCTGTCTGGCAGTTGAACGCGTCGGAATGCCGGAGGCACGAATTTTACTGGCACAGGCAGCTATTTATGTGGCTTGTGCACCGAAGAGTAACGCGTCCTATATGGCAATCGGAAAAGCATTGGAGAACGTACAGAAGGTCAGGACATCGGTCCCGGGCCATTTGAAAAACATTCACGCCAACGGGGAAGGGGACGTCCCACAGGCTGTGGGTTATAAGTATGCGCATGATTATCCGAATCACTATGTGAAGCAGCAATACCTTCCGGATGAAATAATTCATGAGAGGTTTTATGAACCGACAGATATCGGATATGAGAAAACAATTGGCGAACATTTGCAATTTCTGAGGAAGACGGAGGAGAGCGATGGCTGAAGCTTCTACATTATATAAACTGATTATACTCTATATGCTGCGTAAGGTTACGTTTCCGCTCACTAATGCTCAAATCACCGAGTTTATTGTCGGTAAGGAATACACAGACTATTTTCATGTGCAGGAGGTAATTAACGATCTCCTTGAAGCCGATCTGATAGAAGGAGAAAAAATACGCAATACATCGACTTATCAGGCGACGCAGGCCGGCGAGAAGACTCTTGAGTACTTTTCATATATGATTTCGGATGCCATCAAGGCGGACATAGATGAGTATTTGCTGGAAAATGCATTTGAAATGAGAAATGAGAGCTGTACAAGAGCAGACTATGTTCGCACGGAGACAAGGGAATATGCGGTACGCTGCTATGTTCAGGAGGGAAAGGAAAAGCTTATTGACCTGACATTCAACGTTCCGACCGAGGAGGAGGCGGAACGTGTCTGCGCACGCTGGCCGTCCAAATCACAGGAGATATATATGTATATTATGGAAAAGCTGCTGATGAAGATAGAGAATTGAGATATACGCTCAGCTGTACAATAGTCTTCCGGCATTTTTTATTTAATCTTTTCCGCGGAATTCTCGTGACGTCAGACTGTGATGAATGGATGCTCGGGCTTTTCTATACTTTGAATACTTCTTCACTGCAAAGTTTGAAAGATTTAACGCGAAACAGTAGAAAATCATGGCCGGAATATAGTATAATCAGACTATAACATATGCTCTATGATACAAGTAAAGGAGAAATGGAAGATGAACAAGAAGCTTCACACAGAGGCGGTTGACAGTCTTTTTGACGCGATTCTGTGCCTGGAAACAAGAGAAGAGGCTTATGATTTTTTTGAAGATGTGTGCACGATCAATGAGATTCTTTCACTATCCCAGCGATATGAGGTCGCAGGAATGCTCAGGAATAAGCAGACATATCTGGATATTTCTGAAAAGACCGGAGCCTCTACCGCCACGATCAGCCGTGTGAATCGGTCACTTAACTACGGGAACAACGGTTATGATATAGTCTGGAATCGACTCGCCGAAAAAAAGAAGAGTGAAGAATAAGGTTACAAAGCGTGATGTCAGCCTGCCGAATTATTCGGCAGGCTTCTTTTCGCAGGCTGGATGTGGTAGAATACTCTTTTCAGAACATCGGTAAGACAGCCATAAGCTTTCGGGGGCATTCATGAAGAACATTTGCCCCGAAAAACAGAATAAAGGAGTTATTTATAGATGAATGCAAATGAAATCACTGCCGGTCTGAACAAAGAGCAGCGTGAAGCGGTACTGAAGACCGAAGGACCGGTCCTGATTCTCGCGGGTGCAGGATCCGGCAAGACACGTGTTCTTGTTCACAGGATAGCTTACCTCGTGAACGTCATGGATGTCATGCCGTCACAGATTCTGGCGATAACCTTTACGAATAAAGCAGCCGATGAAATGCGTAACCGTGTCGATAATATCATCGGGTTCGGGGCCGGTCAGATATGGGTAATGACGTTTCACTCCTGCTGTGTAAGGATTTTGCGAAGACATGCCGAACTACTCGGGTACACCCGCTACTTTACTATATATGACACGGATGATACCCTTCAGATCATGAAAGACATATTCCGGCGCAGAAATGTTGATACGAAGCGAGTGAAGGAAAGAGCTGTTCTGAACGCCATATCTTCGGCAAAAAATGAACATATAAGTCCGGCGCAGTTTGCCAAATTGAACAGTAATGACTACTGGGGAGGACTTGTGTCCGATTTTTATGAGGAATATCAGAAGCAGCTCAGGGAAAATAATGCGATGGACTTCGACGACCTTCTGGTCAACGCCGTCGAGCTTTTCGATAAGCATCCTGATATTCTGGAGCTTTATCAGGAACGCTTCCACTATTTGATGGTAGACGAATATCAGGATACGAATACCGTTCAGTTCGAGTTCGTGAGCCGCCTGGCTGGCCGTCATCGAAATCTCTGTGTCGTCGGTGACGATGACCAGAGTATTTACAGGTTCCGCGGGGCAAATATCCGAAATATACTGAATTTTGAACAGATTTTTCCGGATGCCGCGGTCATCCGGCTTGAACAGAATTACCGGTCCACATCTAACATTCTGGACGCGGCAAATGAAGTTATAAGGAATAACCGCGGCAGAAAATCGAAGAAACTGTGGACCGAGAACGGTGAGGGAGCGAAAGTCCGGTTCCGAAGATTCGATACGGGATTTGAGGAGGCTGATAATATTGTCGCCGAGATTGGAAGAATGGTAAGAAACGGTGACCGTAATTATAAGGATTTTGCTGTTCTTTACCGGACGAACGCCCAATCCAGACTATTTGAAGAAAAGTGCCTGTTCCTGAATATTCCGTATAAGCTTGTCGGCGGCGTGAATTTTTACGGCAGGCGCGAGATCAAAGATGTCCTTGCTTACCTGAAAACGGTTGATAATGCTGTTGACAGTCTTGCCTCTATGCGTATTGTTAATGTGCCGAAACGCGGGATCGGTCAGACGACGGTTAATAAGATAAGTGCTTATGCTCAGGATGCCGGCATGTCCTTCTTTGATGCCGCTCTGGAAGCAGAGAGAATTCCGGGTCTGTCGAAGGCAACGGCGAAGAAAATAGGAACGTTTACCGGTTTTATTCGTGAGCTTCGGGAAGAGGCGCTTCATCAGACAGTCTCCGAACTTGTAAAGACGGTGGTCGTCGATTCCGGCTACAAGGAGGCGCTTGACGCTGAAGATACGGATGAGTCTAAAGAGAGGCTCCAGAATATTGATGAATTGATTTCAAAAGCTGTCCAGTATGAGACCAATGCAGAGCATCCCACCCTCTCGGGCTTCCTTGAGGAGGTTGCGCTGATAGCGGATATCGATACTGTAGAAGACGGGGACGACCGTGTACTTCTGATGACGCTCCACGCAGCTAAAGGACTGGAGTTTCCGGTCGTCTATATGGCAGGTATGGAAGAAGGTCTTTTCCCGAGTTCCATGTCACTCTATTCGGACGATTCCGAAGAAGAAATCGAGGAGGAGAGAAGACTCTGCTACGTAGGAATTACAAGGGCAAAAGAGCTGCTCACACTCACCTGTGCCAACGCGCGGATGGTCCGAGGACAGGTGGAACCTCATCCGGTATCAAGGTTCGTACGGGAAATAGACAGGGAAAAGCTTGATCAGGGGAGGAAGAATCCGGTCAAATCGTCAATCGGCAGCTTGAAAGGCGGTTTCGGCAAGGATATGCGGGATGCAATTAATGCGAAGGCATTCGCACCGAAACCGGATGTCAAGCCGTATTCGAATCCGTACATAAGCCATTCGTCACGATACGATACAAATTCACATGTGAAGAGCGGTTCCGGAACGGAGCGAAGATCGAGCGGCGGGAACGCTTACAGCGACGGTACTCTCATTCGCACGGGCAGCTCATCGGGAATTGAGAGTGTCTCCGATGGCATCCTCGGATATGAAGTCGGTGACCGCGTCAGTCATAAGAAATTCGGTGTGGGAACCGTGAAAGCCATCCGTGAGGGAGGACGTGATTATGAGGTGACGGTGGATTTCCCGGCATGGGGAATAAAAAAGATGTTCGCTGCATTTGCAAAGCTGCAAAAAGTAGAATAGTGATAGAAAAATAGCACAAAAAGATTGAAAAAATAATACTTTTTAGTGCAAAATAAAACATATCGTGATATAATTACCTCAGTATTCGGAAAGGATGGTGCTATTTATGAATAATAAGGTTGATGAGATTCTCGCCCGCGTGAGACTGCAGGATGAAGCCAGGAAACAGGAGAAGGGCAAAACTGTCCTTTGGATACTCGCAATCATCGGCTGTGTAGCGGCTGTTGCAGCTATCGCTTATGCTGTATACCGTTTCTTCACACCGGATTATCTCGAAGACTTCGAAGATGATTTTGATGATGACTTCGATGATTACTTCGAAGATGATGATTATTTTGAGGACGAGGAAGAGGCTCCGGCAGAGGAAGCTGCTGAAGAGGAGGCTCCGGCAGAGGAAGCGGTTGCAGACGATGCACCGGCAGAAGTTGCTGACGACGTAGTAGAGGAATAAATCATACCGAATAGAATAGTACAATATTTGTCCCCGGCTTTACGCCGGGGATTTTTTTGTGTATGATACGATGAGCATGCTTAGGCACCGCGGATCGCAGACATGCGCAGTGGAAAGCGCTTACGCTCTGCGCCCGTCGCGGCCAGATCGCCGGGGCGTTCTTGAACATGCAGAAGATTCCTTAAGAAATTTGCGAAAAATAAGAAAGTACAGAGATATATAAATGCTGAAAAGAAAAGATATTGCCGAGGGCGTGATCGAAAAAGTCGATTACCCTAACAGAGGCCGCATATATACCGAAGAAGGACAGAAAGTTACCGTAAAGAATACCATACCGGGGCAGAAGATACGCTTTCGCGTCTTTAAAAAGCATAAGGACCGCGTGGAGGGGAGCCTTCTGGAAATCGTGGAGAAATCACCGATGGAGTGCAGGGATGAGGTCTGCGATATTTTCCCTGACTGCGGGGGATGTCTGTGCCAGACGGTGCCGTATGAGAAACAGTTAGCTATGAAGTCTGACATGGTGAACCGGCTTTTGGAAGAAGTCCTGGACGGAGCGCAGTATGATGGAATACTCGGAAGTCCGGATGAGTTCGAATACAGAAATAAAATGGAGTTTTCTTTTGGTGATGAAGTCCTTGACGGACCTTTGACGCTTGGGCTCCACAAGCGCGCAACGACATATACGGTCCTCAATGCGGATTCCTGCAGGCTAGTGCATGAGGATATTCGAAAGATAGTCAGGACCACACTTGATTATTGTAAGGAGAATAGTCTCCCTAAATATAATAAGAGGATTCATGAGGGCTTTCTTCGATTCCTGCTTGTCCGCCGTTCCCAGACGACAGGAGAGCTATTAGTATATTTGATCACGTCGTCTCAGATGAAGCATGATTTTTCGGAATGGGCGGACAGACTGCGGAAGCTTGAGATCAGAGGATCGTTTGCAGGTATCTTCCATGCTGAGGATGATAAGATGGCAGATGCGGTCAATGTGGATGTTTTGCACACTCTTTACGGACAAGATTACTTTTATGAAGAGCTACTTGGACTGAAATTCAAGGTCACGGCTTTCTCATTTTTCCAGACCAATACTCTCGGGGCTGAATTGCTTTATGATGTGGTCCGTCGATACGTGACGGGGCAGGCGCCGGAAGGCGGTCATTTTGCCGGGGAAGCGAGTGAGACGCAGACCGAATGCGTTAATGAGACATTTAACAGCCCTGTTCTATACGACCTTTACAGCGGTACGGGGACAATCGGGCAGATGCTATCACCTGTCGCGAAGCGGGTCTACGGAGTGGAACTGATTCCGGAAGCAGTACTGGCTGCGGAGGAGAACGCGGCTCTGAACGGTATAACGAACTGCCGATTCATCGCGGGTGATGTGCTTGAGAAGCTGTCTGAAATCGAGGAGAAGCCGGATTATATTATTCTCGATCCGCCTCGCGAGGGTGTGAATCCGAGAGCCCTCAGCCAGATCATAGATTACGGTGTCGGAGAGATGGTATACATATCCTGCAAGGCGTCGAGTTTCAAGAAGGATATGGCTGTGCTGAGAGAGCATGGGTGGAGAGTGAAGAGGTGGTGTCTGGTGGATATGTTCCCGCAGACGATGCACGTCGAGACTGTATGTTTGTTGTCCAAACTTTCTGGAGCGAAGAATCACA
>CAMYVI010000120.1 GCA_947302185.1 uncultured Lachnospiraceae bacterium | reverse complement strand
TTCTCGGGTATCCTTACACGCGGCTGCACATTTTTCGGTTCATCCAGGCAGCCGTTCAAGCTGATGAGAGTTCCGGATGAGAACGGGCTCGACAAAGTTGCGGCTATGAAGCAGAATTATTATAAGCTGCGTCTTGACTGCGTTGTAATTCTTGGCGGAAACGGAACGCAGAAGACAGCGAACCTCCTTCGCGAGGAGGGCCTGAATGTTATCCACCTTCCGAAGACAATAGATAATGATATCTGGGGAACGGACCTTACATTCGGTTATCAGTCGGCTATCGATCAGATCCATACGACAGCTTCTTCTCACGGCCGCGTATTTATTGTCGAAGTTATGGGACACAAGGTTGGCTGGTTAACCCTCAGCGCAGGTCTTGCATCCGGTGCCGACGTTATTCTTCTTCCGGAAATTCCGTATGATCTCGATAAGGTCTGCGAAGCCATCGAAAAGCGTCATAAACGCGGCAAAAAGTTCACGATCCTTGCAGTGGCTGAAGGAGCGATTTCCAAGGAGATGGCTGAGCTCAAGAAAAAAGACCGCAAGAAAGCCATGGAGAAAATGCTCGAAAAGTATCCGTCGGTTTCCTATAAGCTCGCAGCTGACATCACGGAGAGAACCGGGTCGGAAGTACGAGTCACTGTTCCGGGCCACGTACAGCGCGGCGGTTCTCCGGATCCGTTCGATCGTGTTCTTTCCACGAAACTCGGCGCTTATGCCGCAAAGCTTATTGTTAATGACGAATACGGTTACATGGTCGCAACTGTCAATAATCAGATTGTTAAAGTGCCGCTCGAAGCAAGCGCAGGTCAGCTGAAGGCTGTAGACCCGAACGACCAGACTGTAGAACTTGCCAAGTATATCGGCATCAGTTTCGGAGATTAATTTATGTCATACGTTGCTCTATATCGCAAGGCCCGCCCCCGGACGTTCGATGAGGTCAGAGGTCAGGATCATATAGTGACCACTCTGAAAAATCAGGTCAGGTCGGGAAGACTGCAGCACGCATATCTTTTCTGCGGTACAAGAGGAACGGGAAAGACGTCGATTGCCAAGATCATGGCAAAGGTCGTTAACTGTGAACATCCGGCAGACGGAAATCCATGTAATGAATGTGCTTCCTGCCGCGCCATAGCGGCAGGAACTTCTATGAACGTGATCGAGATTGACGCCGCTTCGAATAACGGCGTCGATAATATTCGTGAGATCGTGGATGAAGTCCGTTATCGTCCGACACAGGGAAATTACAAAGTGTACATTATAGATGAGGTTCACATGCTGTCTACGGGTGCGTTCAATGCACTGCTGAAAACACTTGAGGAACCTCCTTCTTATGTAATTTTTATTCTTGCGACAACGGAAGCCGGAAAAATACCGACGACAATTCTTTCCCGCTGTCAGCGTTACGATTTCAGAAGGATTCCGCTCGATACGCTGATTTCCCGGATGAGGTTCCTTACGGAGCAGGAAGGCGTATTATGTGAGGAACGCGCGCTGAGATTTGTTGCACGACAGGCGGACGGTTCAATGAGAGATGCTCTCTCTTTACTGGATCAATGCATGGCTTTCTATATGGGAGAGGAGCTTACCTATGAGAAAGCTCTGGACGCGCTCGGCGCAGTCGATACGGATGTGTATGGAGAACTTCTCGGCGAGATCGTGCGGGGTGATGCCGGTCGCTGTGTACTTATATTCGAAAAAATGATGGAGAGAGGCCGTGAAGTCGGGCAGTTCGTGTCAGATTTTATCTGGTATCTTCGTAATCTGCTGCTTGTTGAAGCTTCTGATGATGCATCAGAACTGATAGATGTCTCTGCTGAACAGATGAATACACTCGTTTCTTATGCCGGCCGGACATCACCGGAGACGATAATGCGCTATATCCGTGTTCTTTCAGAACTTCAGAACGCCATGCGTTTTGCGGGAAACCGCCGTGTTCTTACAGAAATTGCACTTGTGAAGCTCTGCAGACCGCAGATGGAGAGAACTGATGACGCGGTGCTTGATCGGATGCGTGTTCTTGAGAGCAAATTTGAGGCTATAGAAGCAGGAAGTTTTGTGCAAATACAACGAGATGCCCCAAAGAGTACAACAAACGTCTTGACAGAGTCTGTTGACACGGGATATGATTCGTCGGTAGAGGATTCAACACCTCCGCCAAATGCAGCACCGGAGGAACTCAGGAAAATCAGGAGCGAGTGGGCTACGATTGTATCCAATGTTCCGTCGGGACCGCTCAAAATTCTGGCGGAAAATGCGATACCGTTGTATAACGCCGGCGAACAGGACGGCAAGCTCTATCTGGGGATGGGAAATGGTCAGGATTTCGGACTGTCATACATTACAAGGAGCCCTGAAAAACTGCAGAGCAGTACGGAGGACCTGGAAAGGGTAGTTGAGCGGCTCTACGGCAGGCATGTTGATATTATTATCAACCCGCCCGGGAAGAATGATAAAAACCTGCGTACAATTACGGCGGATAGTATTCTCGAGAATCGTTCCCTGATCGGGATGCAGGCAGAAGTGGATGACGGAGACTTTACAGACGAATGACTCCGTGTCTGGTTCGATCTGACTGCGGACAGAAGATACTGTCTGCGGCAGAACATAATGGCAAACGAATAGTAAAGCTTTCATTAAAGGAGGAAAAACGTGGCCAAGAGAGGTGGTTTCGGCGGCGGTATGCCCGGAAACATGAATAACCTGATGAAACAGGCACAAAGAATGCAGCGTCAGATGGAAGAACAGCAGAAAGCTCTGCAGGAAAAAGAGTTTGAAGCAACTGCGGGCGGCGGCGTTGTGTCGGTGACTGCTAACGGGAAGAAAGAAATCATAAAAATTACGATCGATCCGGAAGTGGTAGATCCTGATGACGTGGAGACACTCGAGGACCTTGTGGTTGCTGCTCTCAATGAAGTGTTCAAGAAGGTCGATGCAGAACAGGCGAGCGTTGTCGGCAAGATGACCGGCGGCATGGGAGGCCTTGGCGGTGGACTATTTTAGCGGATATATCAGCACTCTGATAGAGCAGCTTTCACAGCTGCCGGGCATAGGCGCGAAGACTGCGCAGCGGCTCGCATTTTATATAGTGAGCCAGCCGGAGGAGAAGGCGAGACATCTGGCCGATAGTATCCTCGAGGCGAGGAGGAATGTTCGCTACTGCAAAGAGTGCTGTACACTGACAGATGCGGAAACGTGTCCGATCTGCAGTAATTCCAGGCGTGATAAACACACTATTATGGTAGTCGAAACGCCCCGTGATCTGGCTGCATATGAGAAGACCGGAAAATATGACGGTGTATATCATGTGCTGCATGGAGCTATTTCCCCGATGCTCGGTATAGGTCCGGACGATATTCGGCTGAAGGAGCTTATGACGAGACTGGCGGGAGATGTAAATGAGGTCATTATCGCCACCAACTCTTCGCTTGAGGGGGAGACGACGGCGATGTATATCAGCAAACTTATCAAACCGACGGGGATTAAGGTAACAAGGATTGCCAGCGGTGTGCCGGTCGGAGGAGACCTTGAAAACATAGATGAAGTAACTCTGCTCAGAGCGCTTGAAGGGAGAACACAGTTATGAATAAAAAAGAGCTGCAGATTGCTGCCAATGAAGTCCGCAAGGGCATTATTGTCGGCGTTTATAACGCGAAATCCGGTCATCCGGGCGGATCGCTTTCCGCTGCCGAATGCCTTGTTTATCTGTACTACAGAGAGATGAACATTGATCCTCAGAATCCGGATATGGAAGATCGCGACAGATTTGTCCTGTCAAAGGGACATGCGGCTCCCGGGCTTTACGCCACGCTGGCATCCAAAGGTTATTTTTCGATGAAAGAATTGGAGAACCTTCGTCATATAGGCTCCATGCTTCAGGGACATCCTGCTATTGATGTTCCGGGAGTAGATATGTCAACCGGGTCACTCGGTCAGGGAGTTTCCGCCGCAGTCGGAATGGCACTCGCTGCCGGAATCGATGGAAAGACATACAGAACGTACGCACTTTTAGGCGACGGCGAACTGGAAGAAGGTCAGGTATGGGAAGCTGCTATGCTGGCCGGTAACAGAAAACTTGATAATCTCTGCCTTATTGTAGATAATAATAACCTTCAGATCGACGGAACTCTTGAGGAAGTAAATGCGCCGTATCCGATTGATGAGAAATTTGCTGCATTTGGATTCCATGTGATCAATGTTGCTGACGGAAATGATTTTGAACAGCTTGAGGCTGCATTTGCCGAAGCAAGAAATACTAAGGGACAGCCGTCCGTCATCGTTATGAAGACTGTTAAGGGCAAAGGCGTCTCTTATATGGAAAATGCGGTTGGCTGGCATGGACAGGCACCGAAGGCTGATTTGTACAAAGTTGCTATGGAAGAGCTAACTAAGGCAGGAGAAGAATTATGTCAGATGTAAAGAAGATCGCTACACGTGTCAGCTATGGCAATGCACTCGCGGAACTCGGTGAAATTTATAAAGATATCTGCGTTCTTGACGCGGATCTTGCCGCTTCAACGCAGACTGCAATTTTCGGAAAACGTTTTCCGGATCGTTTCTTTGATGTGGGAATTCAGGAAGGAAATATGGTCGGTGTTGCAGCCGGTCTCGCTACTACAGGAAAAACGGTATTCTGCAGTTCATTTGCTATGTTCGCCGTGGGACGCGCATATGAAATTATCCGCAATTCTGTAGCATATCCGAGATTAAACGTCAAAATCTGTGCTTCTCACGCCGGTGTTTCCGTCGGTGAAGACGGCGCAACGCATCAGTGTATAGAAGATATTGCGCTTATGAGGGTCCTTCCTCATATGATCATCGTTCAGCCTGCTGACGATATAGAAGCCAGACAGGCAGTGAAGGCGATTTACGAATACAAGGGACCGGCCTATCTCAGACTGGCCCGTCTTGCGTCGCCGGTATTCAATTCTGAAGACTACAGATTCGAACTCGGCAAGGGAGTCACTCTTCGCGACGGATCAGATGTAACGTTAGTAGCATCCGGTCTTCCGGTAACTGCCGCGTTAGAAGCCGCCGATTTGCTCGCGGGATGCGGAATCAGTGCGCGCGTTATTAATATGCACACTATCAAGCCAATCGATCAGGAAATTCTTCTAAAAGCTGCCCGCGAGACGGGTAAGATAGTTACAATTGAGGAACATTCCGTTATCGGAGGCCTCGGCGGTGCCGTATGTGAGGCAATTACGGAAAAGTGTCCGGTTCCGGTATGCAGGATAGGTATACAGGACCAGTTCGGAGTTTCAGGTCCGGCACTTGAATTATACAAGTTGTACGGACTGGACGCTGAAGGAATTTTCAGACGTGTAAAAGAATTCGTGGAGGCGTGAGGCAGAAAGTCCAGGGGATGAGGAGCGGGTCGCTGCACAGTAATATGTAATGTATGACGACCCGGCGCAGACCATGTGGAAACAATATGCGTAGATTATTTAAGAGTATAACTGAATGGATTGCCCATATTCCGGAGGTATTTTCAAAGTCTGATACGGAGGATGAATTCGGAACGAGGCTGAGGAGGCATAGAAGGGTCATGTATATACGCACGGCCCTTTTTGTCGTGCTCGCAGTAGCATGCGTTTTTCTGCTTGCATATATTTATATACACTGGCAATACAGATCCTATGAAGTGATAGCATCGGAAGAAGTTTTTGACAGTGTATCTGAGTATGTTGCTGTAAACGACCGGGTCCTGCGGTATTCGCCGGACGGAGCCGTCCTTTTGCAGTCGGATATGGAAGAAGAGGTGTGGAATGAGTCGTTCAACCTCACGCAACCGATCCTTGAGATATCATCTGATGCTGTCGCAATCTATGATAAACGCGGAACAGAGATTCATGTTTATAATATGGAGGAGAAACTCGGAAGCTTTATCACGAACAGCCCTATCCTGTTCGCCAGAGTAGCCGCCAACGGTAATGTTGCGGCGGCTGTCGAGGATGGCGACGGCACCGAAATAATATATTATACAAGTACCGGAGAGGAGATTGCCGCAATCTCGCCATCCCGCACAAAGTACGGATATCCTCTGTCTATGGCTGTTTCCGAAGACGGGAAAATGTTGACAGTCTCATATGTAACTACGGATAACGGAGTGATCGGATCCCGCCTGGCCTTTTATAATTTCGGTACTGCCGGAAGTGACAAGGAAGATAATCTGATGGCAAGCGAGGATTTTTCCGAGACGCTTATACCGGATGTTCGGTACTTTAAAGGCAGCGAACTGATAGCGTTTACCGATAGCGGGTTCCTGGTCTACAAGGGAGGCGGCGCTCCTAAACTCAGGAAAAAGGTGGAAATTGACAGAGATATAGTGTCATACTTTTATGATGAATCGCGACTTGCATTTATTTTCCGCTGCGACGAAGTCGGGCATCGCTATACTATGGATATCTACAATCACAGCGGAAAACTCGTGAATACAGAATATGTCGATATCATTTATGACAGGGGACATTTCAGTAATAATGAGCTTATTTTCTGCAACAGCAATGAAATGGCAGTATATACACATAGCGGTGATCTGCGGTTCAACGGTCCTTTAAATGAAGGCACGCTTTCAGATGTTATAAAGATTGCCGGAAACAGGTATTTTGCGGTGACAGACACAACAGCTGAGAAACTGAAACTCAAATAATCGGAAAAAACGATTCCTCGGCGGCATTAAATCATCTGCAGGACCTGAGATGAGGGATATGTATGGATACATTGAATATGAATACTCTTACGATAGTAGCGCTGGCTTATTTGGCTATAGCCGCACTGTGGGGAGGGTTTCGCGGGATGATCAGAACAGTCCTCGCATTTCTGGTCCTCGCTATTACAGTTGTAGTGACGTACACGGCTGCACCGGTCGTGTATCAGTCGCTTCACGAATCTGCAAATGTCAGTAATTATCTGCAAAACAAATCTGCCACTGTGATTGATAACCTTGCGGACGGGATTGCAGCAGGAAAGGACAGTTCAGACTGGCTGGATATTCTGCCGCTGCCCGGGGAGGTTGCAGAGGCAGCATCGTACGGAGATAATAATATGATAGCGCAGGTCCTGAAGTCCGATCCTGTTCGGGGAGCCCTTGCGATACAGATGGCAAATATCATAACCCGTATAATCGCTACTATAATCACAGCAGTCACAGTCTTTATAGTATTGACAATAATAAGGTTCATTCTTCTGAGAATGGCAGATCTTCCGGGAATCAGTGCTGCCGATCCTCTGCTCGGATTTATTCTGGGTCTGATCAAAGGGATTGTTGTTCTGTGGATCGGACTTCTGATTATCAGGTTAATTGCTCTGACCGGCAGCGGGGCTGAACTTCAGCGGCAAGTGAATGAAAGCGAAGTCCTGTCGATGTTAGATGATTACAACATGATCCGCAGACTGATCATGTCATTGATCGCAGGAATGTGAGGCTGCTTCGGATCCTTTGCATTTGATAATATCTTTTCGGTAAATTGCGGCACTGCTATGCAGTGCCGTTTTAGTGCGAAAAAGCATCTTTTGTCGTAAATTTCCTAAAAATTTAAAATGT
>CAMYVI010000119.1 GCA_947302185.1 uncultured Lachnospiraceae bacterium | reverse complement strand
CTTTTTCCTTATGTTTTGCTAAATATGCATTTATTCTGTCACTTTATGAATAACCTTCGATTGTATTTCTCGTTTGATTCGATTATTATTCTTCACACTCATCAAAAACTTACGCCAAAAGAGTTCCGTGTCGGAAATTAAAGTGATGTATATTTACAGTTAGGACACTCATAATGAGCGGGTACAACCTCATATTCCGGGACCTGCACCTTGGGGACCACCCATCTGCTCTTAGTCTGGCTTGTACTGTAATCATACTCCCAGTAACCATCCCCGTCCCGAATATCATATCTGCCTGTCGGGACCTGTCTTGCAGGCACTGCGATTAAATAGCTGTTACAGCGCGGGCATGTGTGCCCGGAAGTTCTTCCGGTCCCGCTGCCTTGTGCTTTGTGTGTGCTTGACGATCCGCCCAATAGCTTAAAAAGAACGACAATTACAACAACCAGCATTATCAGATAAGAGAATGCTTCACTTTCAAAAAATCTTTCAATACCGTCTGTACCTACTGTCATCACCCTCATAACTAAGTACCCGATTCCGGCCAGGATTGCGGTGCCGAGTTTTGATACCTTAAAGAAAAGGAACATAAGAAAAATCCATATGAGGAAGCTGACAATCCCCGGAAGACCTACCCCGCCTTCTTCCACCGGAAGAGAGCCGGTCAGGACAAATATCTGGACAAATAAGAAACTAAATACTCCGATAAAAAATTTTTCGATTGCTGCTAACATTTTTAACTCCTCCGTATCTAACAGTTTCACTGTTTTTTTGATTTGAGAAGATTATAGAATGTCTGAAATATTATTTTTTTCATCCCCCGTTAATTGTCCGTCTGTTCTTCTCAGCATTCCTCATCGATCTCCCGATACAGGCGCTCCGTCTCATCGACCACCTTCCGGATAGAATCGGCAATTCTGATCTCGACCTCAGTCTTTCCGACAGTCTCCCTTAACACATCTACATCATCCGCCACCAGAAGAAACTGTCTTCTGTCCCCTCCGGGATTCATCCTGTTATCAATCTCCTGCATCTTATTGCTGAGTTGATTGCCTTCTCTACGGCTCGACGGATGAGAACACACCAGGATAGCTCTGCTCTGTATACCGAAATTATAACTATGCTCGAAAATCTCTCTTCTATGTTCGTCATACAGCGGCGTTGTCTTGGCGGAAATGAAATACGTCCGCGAATTTTTCGTACCTATCACATCTATCTCGTTTTCGGTAGCTCCGTCCCCCCATATAAACTCTTCACTGCAGCGTATATAATCAAATATTCCTGCGTTCTTGCACTCATGGTAAATCAATGCTCCCAGAATTGTCCCGGATCGTTCAAATACCCTGCGTACAGCCTCGCTGTAATAGCGGAATTGTACATGCAGACCTCCTTTTTCCTCTGTCACAGATAATCCGGGAAACAGACTCTCTTTCTCCTTTTCGGTTAAATACGAAAAGACTTTACAGATTGCATCCTCTTCCGATATTTCATCTATGTTCCTGTCTCTGGAGGATACAATATCCGCCACATTTCTGACGCCGTTTTTTAATTGTTTCTTCTCCCGGTTGGAGACACGTGACCACTTTCTGTTTATGTCTTTTACTGCATTCCGGATCGGTCCGAACATACTTCTGTGCTCTGTTTTTACCTGGATACGGTAGCTGAAATCATCTTCCAGCTGATAATGTCCTTTGATTTTTATGAACGGATATTTATTCTGTAATTCCTGCAGGACTTCCCAAAATCCGGATTCTCTCAGAACTTTACCTGAAATATCTTCCGTTAAATCCACTTTATCGGATATGATCTCATCTACATATAACGTATCATTCTTAAGATAAGCAACACCTCTGATATCAATTACTGACCAATGACATTTATCACGCATTTCATTGGTGATTCTGACAGCCTCCTGTATCTGCCTGAAAAGATCACCGTATTTTGTTTGGACTTTAATCTGCGAATAATTACCCAAATGAGGATAATCGATAATACGCAGCGCCGGATATCGGTCACATAGTTGATGCAGAACATCCAAAAGACCGGATTCACTGAGGACTTTCCCCTCTATACGGTCTGTTGCGCATTCCTCAAATTCATTGACAGTCTCCTCTGTTTCGAGAACTTTGATGTGTTCTTTCCGGATTCTGTTCAGAATATTTCTAAAAGTATTCCACACCTCCTCATCATTTACGGACCGATACCACTTCCAGAGAATCTTATATTGTTTCTGAGTTAATTTCGTAACAGAATCCTTCTCAGCTTTCTTTTTTTCTTCAGCTCCGTTGATTCGGAGAATCTGCTCTACGCTTAGTGAAACCTGTCGATTAAGCTTCCTTATCAAAATATCCCCGGGGTCAAGCGGTCTGCATTCCATATTCGAGATGACAAACGGATGTATCTTGCTCATGAACGGAAGCTCCAGAATCTTTCTCTCGCGCAGAGGGCTGACTCCCGTCAGATCCAAAAGCAAAGTACCTTTGATCCCTTTTAAACAATTCAGCGGCAGGACCTCGACCTGTGTATCAAGCTTAAAATCTCCGACAAGTTCCTCATATTTCTTCTGCAGCCGCTCCTTTTCACTGTTTCTTATCGGAATAATGATAAGCCGGGATGGGCGCATCATGATAGAGGAATAGATATTCTCCCAGGGAGCTTCGGATTCCGCTTTATATATCACAAGCGGCTGCTTTTTCGCATCGGTAATAAACTCCCCGCGGTATAGTATTTCCGGCGCAGCCCACAAAACCGCCTCATCTAATCTCTTGAAATCGTGTTTCTCTCTGAACCAGATGGCAGGCTTCATGAACGTGTTGAGCTGTTCGCACTTGCTCTCCATCCCTGCATTGTAAATACCGGCAGTCTTACAGGCGCTCTCGAAATCACTGATGGCATATTTCCAGATCCTGTCGGCGTCAAGCGGCTCCTCATATAAAATATTCCAGAAAGCTCTTTCCACTGTCCGGAATTGTTCTTCAAGCAATATGTAAGTAGAGCTGATTTCCGCTTGTCGATTCTGCCGTATTATATTTTGTATTCCGTTTAGGGTCTGTAACGCATCGTCCTTTCTGTCTTCCATTAATTTTCTTACGGAATAATAAACCTCCAGGCTCCAGCAATCCAGTTCATCCAGCTTCTTCTTTTCCGCCGCAGAGATGTTCGGATAATTTCTCCACATCTCCGGTTTTATATGATATCCGACCTTACTTGCGAATATGCACGGATGCACAATATGATGTTTATCTTTTACATTTTTCCAGTTATTATTTCCTTTATAAAGATATCCGCGCAGCTCGTCGACTGACCTGACACCTCTATGTCCATGTGTAATCATAAATGCTGTCCATGACAGGTGCTCCAGCCAAAGAAGTCTGTCAAATGCACTCAATTCCGTTCCGTAGCGCCCCGAAAGAACTCTGTCATACCACGCAATCGGAGCATTTTCACTCTTAGCATCCAGTCCGATGGATTTCATTTTGTAATAGAGATTGAGTGCAGCTCTCTCGCTTTGCTCGATATTATATCTGTCTTTCTTATAGTCTGCGCGAATCTCCTCCTCTGTCGCCCAGGGAGAGGACGTCATGTAATACATTCTGTGAACAGAATACCCCATTTCATAAATACTGTTTGAATTCTTTTCCTCAAAATAGGATTTGGAAATACCGTTTGCGCTGAGCGGTGCGACTACTGCAAGTTTTTTCCCGTTTACACGTACACTCTCACTATGACGCAGATAACCTATAAATATTTTACCTTTCTTTCCGGGGATCTCCACCAGCATCTTCGCATAGTCATAATTCCACTGTTCTATTTCCTCCAGCAGGACAAAATAACGGCATATATCTTCTCTGAGCAGCTGCGATACTATTTCACGGGTCGCATTATACTCATTATCGGTTTCCGAAATATATTCCGATACATCATACAGGAAAATATTAGCTATCCTCGATGCAACTATTTTATTATCTTCCCGATAATCACTTATCAGCTCACCGTTTAACGTGACACTGACCGTACTCATAAGATCCGGTCTGCTCTGCGGATCAGCATACATATCCCATTTTTGCTTTACATTTTCCGACACCAGACGGACATTCAGTACTGTATCAAGCATCTGTGCACATGACAGAATCGTAGTGAGCATGCTCTCCCACATAATATGGTTGCCTACGATCGCAACATCAAGGACTCTGTGGTTTTCAGTCCATCCGTAGTCATATAACGGGAATTCTTCCAGCAGCTTATAGCTTAAAAACTTGCAATTCTCCTTTGTATATTTTTTCCGCGGAGTTATCTTCCTGTACTTGAGTTTTGTCTGAATTTTATCGATTACCTCTACGAATTCTTCTGCTCTGCGGTATCGGTCATAGATATCGTCGCTTAAACATCTGGTAAATATCTGGAGGACATCCTTATATAAATCACCCGCCTTGAGCTCCGGGTACTGATCCAAAAGCAGTTCCTGAACAGGTTTAATTTTCCCCACCGGATTCTCGGACGGCACGGTTCCGAACAAAAGAAAATAGAGATACTGTCCGAGATTATATATATTAATTTCCGGGGAGAGTAACTCCAGCTTAAGATTCTTCCGCTCCCCGGCACTGTACCTCTGATACTTTTCCATAAAATGGCGTACTTCCGGAGATCTGTAAGCCTCATTTGTATAGATTCTGCTGTCCGTCAGCGCCTCTCGCTTTCCGTAAGGAAGGACGCTGTCGAGGTCTATCAGAATAAGGGTATCGCCCACATCCGACCAGAAAAAGTTTTCCGGTTTAAAATCCATAACAATATAGCCGGATTCATGAAGCACCTGAAGCAGCTCCCCCATCCTGTAAGCACGGAGAAGCCTGTCTTCCAGAGATATGCATCTGTCCTGATCAAGCGACCATCCATGATGCCACTCGCTCATAAGATATCTGCTGTCGCCATAATCTCCGCTGAAATAAAGCATCGGAATTATTTCGTTCACTCGAGATGCTTTGCCAAGCTCTCTCTGATTGTTCTCGGCATCGGAGAATTGATTCAGTCTTTCCAGGTACAATCCGTTTTCTTTGGTGAGCGGATTGACCTTCAAGGCGCCGTCTTCCTCTCTGTATATATCGAATGGCGTTTCATCCGGAACCGGGTAACGTTCTTTTATAATAACATTATTGTGGTGCATCCCGGGAAGCTCTTTTCCGTCACTGTCAACCGGTTTTTTTCTTCCGTCCGGATTGATCAGCTCGGCTCCCTCATAGACAAGAGAGCTGGTTCCCTGCGTTCCTATGCACCTGTCAAAACGAAAATACCTGTTTTCTATCTTGAGAATTCTTCCCTCACCAAGAGGTTCCCTTTGAATTTCCGACTTTCCCCTCATAAAATCTCCTTCGATACCGTTTGTATCACACTTCCTCAAATAGATACTCCCGCAAATCGTTCAGTTTAATATCAAATAAACTCTTTTCACCATCTATCTGCGCCAGTTCCAACACATACCGGTAGTTTTCCGAACGCAGCATTCTGGGTACGCTTGCAAATAGCTCTCTGCTCTCAGGCTCGATTTTTGCTTCCCATTCTACCCAGACTTCCCTGTTTTCATGCTTATCATACCGTAGTATTTTGCAATACCTGTCCCCTGCTTTCTTCAGTTTGACTGTCAGATATTCTGTAAGCGGGTGATCCTTTTTCCAGAGGTCGGCATATAATTCTCCGGGCAGATCGGCAGCGGCCATAAGAAGGAAAAATACATCGATTGCATTTCCCTCATATATTTCATACATACCGCAGTCCTCCAGCATCTTATTTGCCTTTAATCTGAATCTTGCGACTGCCCCCACAGGACCTCTGTCATCATCAGGATCATCTCTTTGCATACAGTTCTCAAGGAATGCGAGTGTAAGCAACTGGTTCCTCTTTCTGGTAGAGTCTGTGCCGAAGCTGTACCTGTTGCTGCTTTTTATCCGGCTTTCTTTGAATCCCTGTGTATTTAACAGAAAATCCGCACCATAACAGCTTACACCCTTGTAATCTTTATCCGCGATATCGCCGCAAAACTTTTCGAAAACGCTATAGTAATTAGATCTGACCTGAATATCATCCTCGTTCCTGACCTCTCTTCCATATCTCATGGCTTTCGGTGTATAGATTCTCACGATTTCTGTCGGCTGTGCCTCATAAAAATGAAATTCAGTCCGATCCGGAATCAGTGTTACACTTCTGCCGATATGTTTTTCTTTCGATTTTTCCTGTGCCTCTTCAAAAAGCTCATCCGCATTAGTCCACTCAACGGGTATTTCAGCTTCCTGAACGACTCCCACCTTCACTTTTTCAGTCGTCTCATAAATGTATTTTCTGTTTCCGTATTCCAGATAGAACTCTGTATCTGCAGGTACGACCGTATTACATCTGCAGTATGCATTCATGAAGCCTTTTGCGCCGATTTTTGTCATGGGCAGCGATCCGTCTTTTCCTGAATCGGCAGAAATAACGCCTTCCGCTTTCTTTTTATTTTCATCCCCATATGCGTTCATCGGGAGCCTGGTCTTCAAATTTCGCTTTCCGGTTCTTCCGCCCTTTTTCGGAGCAGCTACCCCCGGAAGAATGTCTACGGAAACCAATTTCATAGGTATCTTCTTTTCGACCAGATTGCCCGATTCAAGAACCTCATATTGAAAGGTATCCTTTCCAAAGCTCAATGAGAACTTCATACCTGCAGGAATAAAAGTACCTGCAGTACAAGTTACCGAGAGGGTGCCGTTATTGGATGCTTTACCGGTATCCAGATATCGAACAGACGATTTAGACCGGACCCTGCCAATGTATCCCTGATACTCGCTTCCGATGGCGTTAAAGTCCTGACCATTAGGAACAAATTCCTTTATTTTCGAAAGTGTCTCTTCGGAAACCTCATCCTTTTTCGTTATGGCCCGGACAGTCACCTCTATTTCATTTTTTTCGCGCAGGACCACATTTTCAGAAACAGTCACTTCGCCTTTAAAAGGTAAATCAGAATACATTTTTGTACCGGCAGGAATCATAATACCGTCCCCATCCGGCTTCGGTTCATACTGGATCCTGACGTATTGTTTATTCTGTTCACTCTTTTTCCTGACATCTTTCTGCAGCTTTTCGTCCCGCCGCAGCCCGGTATATTCCGCATATTCAGAGAATCCTTCCACTACTTTTTTCACCATTTCTCTGAACTTTTTTTCATTTGTGCGGCGTATCCTGTGTTTCTCCGGCAAATTCCTGTCCGTCGCTCTCTGTGCGGCCCATGTCATAAGTCTTACCAGACTCTCATTTCTGGCTAAAAAGACTTCGGAAACCTCCGACATAGCCTCTATGATACGGCAGTATGCATCGTCTAATATCACAGTCGACATATTTTCTGTATCTTCGGAAATCTCATCAGGCTTGTCAGCCATCTTATTATTTGCATCTGGCCTGTCAGCTGTCTTATCGTTTCCATCCGGCTTGTCAGCTGTCTTATCGTTTCCATTCGGCTTGTCAGCCATCTTATCATTTTCATCCGGCTTGTCAGCTGTCTTATCATTTTCATCCGGCTTGTC
>CAMYVI010000118.1 GCA_947302185.1 uncultured Lachnospiraceae bacterium | reverse complement strand
CGGACCCGCAATGTTTTTCTCACGAAGATGAATGCTTTCCGCCGGCAGCCGAATTAATGAGCAGTCTGTCTGAACTGTGACCTGACCCCAGGTTCCGACACAAACACAGCAATGCTTTCTGCCGACAGCCGATTTAAAGAGCAGTCCGTCTGAACTGTGACCTGACTCCAGGTTCCGACACAATCACTATCGTCATCGAATAATGCAGGGGTTCCCCTCCAACGTCAGGTAATATAGGACCTTAATTGGCAGTTGATAATTTGTTCTATAAATTCTACCCCGACATTTGTTTGCTTGATTTTCATCACTCCTTGCTTTTCATGTTTTTGAGTATTTTCATATTCGTAATACATTAATAGTAAAGAGAAATTTTCAGCTCCTATTTGTTTTAAAAATGCTATAGTTAAGAATACATGTGTTCGCTTCGGACGCATAATTATGAGTTTAGGATGTAAGCCGCACACGCGGTTTGAAAGGAGAAGTTATGTCAGGACATTCAAAATTTGCAAATATCAAGCACAAGAAGGAAAAGAATGATGCCGCAAAAGGCAAGATCTTTACGATCATCGGCCGTGAAATCGCTGTAGCCGTAAAAGAAGGCGGTCCTGATCCTGCGAATAACTTCAAGCTGGCCACAGTCATCGCCAAAGCCAAAGCCAACAATATGCCGAATGACACGATCGAGCGTGGAATCAAGAAGGCAGCAGGCGACGGAAGCGGAGCCAATTATGAGACGATCACATACGAAGGCTACGGCCCGGCCGGCATTGCTATCATCGTCCGCACTCTGACTGACAACAAGAACCGCACGGCAGCAGATGTCAGAAGCGCGTTCTCCAAGGGCAGCGGAAATATCGGAACACCCGGCTGTGTATCCTTCATGTTCGATGAAAAGGGACAGATCATCATTGACAAGGAAGAGTGCGAGATGGACTCCGATGACCTCATGATGATCGCTCTCGACGCCGGCGCGGAAGACTTCAACGAGGAAGATGACAGCTACGAAGTTCTCACGGATCCGGATTCCTTCCAGCAGGTCGAGGAAGCACTCAAGGCCGAAGGTATCCCGATGGCTCAGGCTGAAGTCACAATGATCCCGCAGACATATGTCAAGCTGACAGATGAGAAGCAGATCAATAACCTGAACAGGATCCTGGATCTTCTTGACGCCAGCGACGACGTCCAGAATGTATACCACAACTGGGACGAAGATTAATACCGGCACGCAAGTGTCTCGCAAAGGATATCGCGCTTTATGGAATTTCTGCTATCAGCAATACTTGGCATTATTCAGGGTATATCGGAATTCCTGCCTGTCAGTTCTTCCGGACATCTGGCAGCCGTCGAACAGCTGATCCGGCTCCCGTATGACATGTCATTTTTCAATGTATGTGTCCATATGGGGACGCTGCTGGCTATCCTGATTGCACTCCAGAAAGATCTCGCAAGGCTTCTGGCCGAATCGCTGCTCATGATCAGGGACGTGTTCTTTAATCTGTTCACGTTCCTCCGGGCAGCCAGGAAGCATGAAGAGCCAAAGCTGAGAAAGCTCCTCACTTCCAATTACAGACGGCTTGCGATGCTCATCGCAGTCGGCGCCGTTCCGACTGCTGTCATAGGGATCGCGCTCAGAAAAGTCGCGGAGATCTCCTCGCGATCCCTTTTATATACCGGAATCGGAATGCTTATGAGCGGAATCGTATTACTTGTCGTCGGGCAGCTGACGCCCGGAAACAAGATTCCCAAGGATATTACGTCGCTTCGGGGATTTTTGGCAGGTATCGCCCAGGGCTTTACGGTCATCTCCGGTGTATCTCATTCAGCTATCATGCTCTCGTCCGGCATCCTGCTGGGCTTCAACAAGAGACTGGCTATCCGCTACGCGTATCTGATGTCCGTTCCGTGCGTCATCGGCGCGCTCATCGTCGAGATCCTTTCTCTCGATGAGGCTCTGATTACACCGGATTATATGGGCATGTGCGCAATCGGAACACTGTGTTCGCTGCTCATCGGCGTCCTGTTCATTCAGCGCCTTCTCCGCTATATACGAACCAGAAGTTTCAGACAGTTTGCCTATTACAATTTTCTGATCGGAGCGGTCATTATTGTACTTAATTTCGCGCTCACGGTCTGACGGTCCCGCGTGGTTGCGCTCCGTCCAAAATTGGAAACCATGAATGCGGGAAGTATATCTTCCCGTGTTTTATGCATTTTACGCAAATACAATGACAGATTTATGAGGATAACATATGGCAGCTAAGAAAAAGAATACCGGCAGTCGGGCTAAGAGTTCCGCCGGATCAGGCAGCCGCTCCTCCGGAAACAAAAGTGCCGCAAAAAGCCGCAGCACCGGCGCCGGAACAGGAAGGACAAAAACACAGCCCGCATCCTCCGGAAACGGGGTTCGGCGGGACATCCTGCTGGTCCTGATCCTTGTCTGCTCAGTCATACTGTTCGTCTGCGTTCTCGGCCGCGGAGGCAGATTCGGAAGATTTGCCAGTTATGCCCTGTTCGGGACATTCGGTCTCATGGCTTACATCTTTCCGCTGGCCCTGTTCGGAGGAACCGCATTTTACATAGCGAACAAAAGAAACGGCATGATCATCCGAAAGATGATCGGCCTTATTATGCTGTTCATTTTTATGTGTGTGCTCCTCCACCTCATGACAATAGACGGCGCACCGGGCAGTACCGGGATCACGGAGTACTTCAAGATCTGTGCGGATAACAGGACCGGCGGTGGTATAGTGGCCGGTGTCTTTGCATACGCGTTCTACATGGCCGGATTCAATACGATTCTGTCCGTTGTGGCGACGATTACGATGATATTCATCTCACTCATTATTATCACGCAGAAACCACTGTTCACGCTCTTCGGCAGAAAGGGCCGCGACAGGGTCCGCCGCGCCCGCGACACGCAGCGTGAGCACATAAAGCGCAGAATGCGTGAGAGTGAAGCCCATCAGATGGAACTCGATCTTAAGACCGGTGAAGCCGGAAATAAGATTGACGAAGAGGATGATGTCGATCTCTTTGACGATGACGACGAACCGATATCCGCCAGGGAAGCCGCCAGACTTCACAGGAAAAAGGCGCCTGTCAGGACAGAACGTCGGACCGATGACAGCGAGTGGGGCGAGAATGCGTGGGACGAAGATGAGGATAAATCGAAATTCGTCGAACCCCGAAAAGCCCCGAAAGCAAAGAGCGGTACAAGAGACAGCCGCAGAACGGCGAAAAAGAAAGCCGCTAAGAGCGAAACACCGCTCTCCGAGGAAACCGGCAGCGAAACTGTCGTCAGCCTTAAGGACCGGATCACGATCAACGGCGAGCAGGTCGGAGACACGACCGATATCACTCCCGTGCCGGACAACCCGTCACCTGAACCGGCGGGAAATGCCCCCAAGACGGACGGATCCGTCATGCCATCCTTCCTTCACGGTGTCCTTGCGGGCAAGGATACAAGGGCTGTCATGACCGGGGCGGGAGACCGCAAGAAAGAAAAGAGTTCATCTCTGCCCAGATTCGATGCAGAGGGAGATGAGGTGCTGGCCTCCGGTGTGATGGAAATCCTGGCTTCAGAGGATGATGACGATGAATTCATCGAGGGAACGGATCACGATTTTGATGACCCGGAAATCATCACTTCCGGTTTTGATGACGAGGAGGACGAGGAAGATGATACAAGATTCATCCCCCTGTCTGAAATCAAAGTAGGCAAAGACGGAAAGCTTTCATATGACGGCCGTGAAGAACCCAAAGTAAAATCCGCATCCATAAAAAAGAAGACGGCTCAAAAAGTCAGCCCGGCGAAAGACACTTCATATGAAGAACCGTCCGAAGACAGCGCGCCTTTAGAAGAAGTGCCATCCCGCAGCGCAAGAAAGAATCCGAAGAGCGCGGAAGCGGAGATCGAAGAGGGCGTTCTCAGTATTGATTCCGAGATCAGACAGGCGGTCCCGAAGCCGGTCAGATACAAGCTTCCCGGGGTTAATTTGCTCACAAAAGGTGAAGTTGTCCGCGGTGACTCCAAAAAACAGCTTCTTGAAACTGCCAACAAACTTGAGGAGATTTTCAACAGCTTCGGCGTTGCTGTCCACGTGATCAACGTCAGCAAGGGACCGACCGTCACCCGTTACGAGCTTCAGCCCGAGCAGGGTGTAAAGGTCTCCAGGATCGTTGCCCTCACAGATGACATCAAGCTCAACCTTGCGGCATCGGAGATCCGAATCGAAGCTCCGATTCCGGGAAAGGCAGCAGTGGGCATCGAAGTTCCCAACAAGGAGGTCTCACCTGTCACTTTCCGGGATATGATCGAATCCCAGGAGTACAGGAAGAGTAAGGCTCCTCTGACATTTGCAGTCGGAAAAGACATCTCGGGCAAGGCAGTCGTCTCAGATATAGCCAAAATGCCCCACCTGCTGATCGCGGGAGCTACCGGTTCCGGCAAATCCGTCTGCATCAACACGCTGATCATGAGTGTCCTCTACAAGTCTACACCGGACGAAGTCAAGATGCTGATGATCGACCCGAAGGTCGTCGAGTTCAAGATCTACGACGGCATCCCTCATCTGCTCATTCCGGTCGTCACTGACCCGAAGAAGGCGGCAGGAGCCCTGAACTGGGCCGTCCACGAGATGAACGACCGCTATAACAAGTTCTCGGAGTACCCCGGTGTCAGAGATCTGAAGACGTATAACCAGAAGATCGACCGGATCAACGAGGGCCTGCCCGACAGTGAAAAGAGAGCAAGACTGCCGCAGATACTCATTATTGTCGACGAGCTTGCGGACCTTATGATGGTCGCGCCGGGCGAAGTCGAGGACGCAATCTGCCGTCTCGCCCAGCTTGCCCGTGCAGCAGGCATCCATCTGGTCATAGCCACCCAGCGGCCGTCCGTTAACGTCGTCACGGGCCTCATCAAGGCCAATATGCCGTCCAGGATCGCGCTTTCAGTATCTTCGGGCGTGGACAGCCGTACGATCATCGACATGAACGGAGCGGAAAAACTTCTCGGCAACGGTGATATGCTGTATTATCCGCAGGGTTATCCCAAACCGGCAAGACTTCAGGGCGCGTATGTGTCTGACGACGATATCACTAAAGTGGTCAAATATTTATCTTCACAATCAAATCAGGTAGTGTATAATAATGAGGTTGAAGATAAAATTATTGAATCAATGAATAATTCTGTCCAGAACACCCCAAAGCCTGAGGATGACAGAGATCCTTATTTCATTGAGGCCGGCAGGTTCATCATTGAAAAGGACAAGGCCTCGATCGGTATGCTTCAAAGAATGTTCAAAATCGGCTTTAACAGGGCGGCCCGCATCATGGATCAGCTCTGCGAAGCAGGTGTTGTCGGTCCGGAAGAAGGAACAAAACCAAGAAAAATCCTCATGTCTAAGGAAACATTCGATGACATGTTCGAAGCGGAGTGATATTTATGAAATGCCGTAAATGCAATTCAGAGATACCTGACGGCGAACTGATCTGTCCTCGATGCGGCGCTGAGATCAATCTCGTGCCGGATTATCGCCCCGTTGAATTCATGATTGATGAAAAAGAGCGGGAGGATAAAGAAAAACAGAAGCAACGACAAAGAGCCGTCCGGCAAAAGCGGAGAAGAAGAAAAAGGAAAAAACAGATCGCAAGGAAGAAGGAAAACAGAGGGTCGCTGATTGCGACCTTCCTGGTCCTGCTTCTCATTATTGTCGCGGCAGTCGGCATCATCCGATATATACGGTACAGAAATACCAGAAGTTTTGAATACCAGTACGAGCGCTCTCAGGAGGAATTCCTCGCAGGGGACACTGCATCGGCGCGGTCATACGCGGAAAAAGCTCTCGAGCTGTCTCCGAAGTCAGTAAAATGTCTGCGCCTTATGGCTCAGATAGAAAAGAGCGAAGGTAATCTCGAAGCCGCCTCACGGACCCTGGAATCAGCGATTGAGATCGACCCCGGCAACATTGATGTCTACGGTCAGCTCATAAGTCTCTATTTGGAGACCAACAACTACGATTCCATCCATGAACTCATGGAAAACTGCAAGTCGGAAGAAGTACTTCTCGAATACGCGGATTATGTCTGTACTGCCCCCGCGATCACCCCGATTGCCGGGACATACAGCAAGGAGATCTCGGTCACGATCGGTTCTCCCGAAAAGCTTATATATTACACGACAGACGGAACTGATCCGACGACAGCCTCGGATCTTTACACCGACAAGATCAGGACCAAAATCGGAAGAAACGAGATCCGTGCGATCGCTGTCAACGACATAGGCATAAAGAGCAATGTCACCGTATGTGTGTACAACATCGAGATCACCAGACCGGATCCGCCGGTCATCTCCGAGCCGACAGGCGTCTACGAGGAAGGTTCCATGATTCATGTGACCGCCCCGGAAGACTGTATTATCTACTACGCATTTGATGATATTCCGTCGACAGGGTCGGCTGAGTACACAGGACCGGTCGCCATGCCGGTGGGCTCGCATGTATTTTCATGCATCGCCGTTGACAGAGACGGCAATCCCAGCGAAAATGTGAACGCCATGTATGTCATTGTCGGCTGAGTACTAAGTTCAAAGCTTTCGCCTGTCCGGCAGGACGAAGCTCAATATGTTTTTTCGAAACGATTTATCGTTTCTGAAAATTTTCCGTTTATACGGGAAACAGTGTATGCGCGTTATTTTGACACGCGAAAGAGGAGGTATACATGTACAAAATCATCAGGAAAGAGCAGCTCAGCAGCGTTGTCTGGCTCATGGAAGTCGAAGCACCGCTTGTTGCGCGTCACTGTGAACCTGGACAGTTCATCATTGTCAAAAAGGGCGACGAGGGTGAACGCATCCCACTTACTATCTGCGACTATGACCGCGAGAAGGGTACGATCACGATCGTATTCCAGCCTGTCGGCGTAGCGACCAATAAATTCCTTCACCTGAACGAAGGCGACGCATTCGATGATTTCGTCGGTCCGCTTGGCAGACCTTCCGATATCATTGAAATGAGCAAAGAAGAACTGGCCGGGAAGAAGTTTCTTTTCGTCGCGGGCGGCGTAGGCACAGCACCGGTATATCCGCAGGTCAAGTGGCTTCACGAGCACGGAATCAGCGCGGACGTCATCATCGGCGCGAGAACAAAAGATCTTCTCTTCTTCGAGGATAAGATGAGAGAAGTCGCCGGCAACCTTTATATTACGACCGACGACGGTTCTTATATGCACAAGGGCGTTGTCACATCAGTCATCGATGAATTGGTAGAAGAGGGTAAAGAGTACAATCACTGTGTCGCGATCGGACCGATGATCATGATGAAATTCGTCTGCCTCACGACTAAGAAATACAATATCCCGACAATCGTAAGTATGAACCCGATCATGGTCGACGGAACCGGAATGTGCGGTGCATGCCGCCTCTCAGTCGGCGACGAGATCAAGTTCGCATGCGTCGACGGCCCGGAATTTGACGGTTTCAAGATCAACTGGGCAGAGGCCATGAAGAGATCACAGCTGTATAAGACAGAAGAAGGCCGCGCTATGCTGA
>CAMYVI010000117.1 GCA_947302185.1 uncultured Lachnospiraceae bacterium | reverse complement strand
TTATACCATATGAAAAAGGACGCCTCTAGGGTTTCACCTAAAGACGTCCTTTTTTTCATAGGACTTTTTTCACAGCCTCTTTACAGAACCGTCCCCGGAGATCCTGAGAACCGTCCCGGAACCCCTTACAGTCTCTCTTTCCTCTCAATATCCAGGAAATATTTGTACGTATCCACCGTCAGCTCGCCGCAGGCCGCCTCATCGCACGCGATGATCGCCGCATTGTGCATCTGCAGGGCACTGCAGGTCCACTTCTGGCTGACATTTCCCTCGACGACCGCTGCCAGCGCACGCGCCTTGTTGTGGCCGTTGATGAGAACCAGGACCTCCTTGGAGTCCGTGACCGTGCCGATACCGACCGACAGAGCCTGTGCCGGAACCTTCTCCGGGTCGTTTCCGAAGAAACGGGAGTTCACGATGCGGGTGTCCGTCGTGAGGTCGCGAAGACCGGTTCTGGAAGTCAGGGACGTGAACGGCTCGTTGAAAGCCAGGTGACCGTCGACGCCGATGCCGCCCATGAAGAGGTCGATCCCGCCGAAGGAGGCGATCATCTCCTCATAGTGCTCGCACTCCGCGACCGGATCCTCCGCCATGCCGTTCAGGATGTGGATGTTCTCAGCCGGAATGTCGATGTGGTCGAAGAAGTTGTCGTGCATGAAATACCAGTAACTCTGATCATGCTCGTGGGGCAGGCCGACATACTCGTCCATGTTGAAGGTCACGACGTTCTTAAATGTGATCTCACCCGCCTGATTCTTCTTGATGAGCTCCTTGTAGACGCCGATCGGCGAGGAACCCGTCGGAAGACCCAGCACAAACGGTCTGTCTTCCTTGTGGTTCTTGATCTTCTCCGCGATGTAGTTCGCGGCCCACTTGCTCATATTTTCGTAATTTTCCTGAATAACAACTCTCATTTTATTTCCCTCTCTTATCTTCTTATTGCGACAGAAAAGGCCTTTGTTCCGGTTTTTATTCCGGGTTTTCTTCCTCTCTTTACGATCCGCTCTCTGACCGCGGCAGCATCCGCCGAGTGTTTCGATAACTGCCGATCCTCGTCACCCCTTGTATGGGCCAGGCGCTATGATGTCCCCTTTCCTCCGTTTAGGAGACGCCATTTACTTAAGTACTATACACCATATGCATGTAAGATGCTACAATTTTTTTAAAGAAGGTTCGACGGCCAGGTGCGGGTTTGACGGCCAGGGGGACGGTTCTGCTTGAGGGTGACGGATTCTGAAAGAATCCGTCACCGACAACAGAACCGTCCCTTCGGCGGTCGAACCCTCCCTCACCTTTCAGATCCCATACACCGGCCTGAAATAACTCTTCCACTGCCACTTCCCGTTCTTGTAGTACCCTGTCACGATCGACTTAATCGAATACTCCTCCGGCAGCTCTCTCCTCGAGACCCGATAGGACCCGAAATCCCCTTCAAGCTCATATGTCTCAAAAAATCCTCCGATATTGTCCCAGTACCACCCATGTGCCAGCCTCTTTTCCGGCAGGTTCTCATACTGGGTCGTCGTGAGCTGATACTGAATATAGGTCGTGCCGTCCTCCTCAAACTGAAACCCTTCATCGACCACCCAGTACAGGCACCTTCCCATCTGGTAGACCCAACAGTGCATGTCCGGTCTTGCGACGCGAAGCGTCCCCTTCTCAAGGATGTTCCTTAAGTGCTCACCCTCTCCGGGATCCGGCAGGTCTGCATTTTCCGGCGCATAAAAGGCGCCGCCATTCCTCACATAGATGCCCGTTCCGACAGGCTTCATAAAGGGCCATTTTATGAGAATCTCGTACTCCGCATCCTTATCAATCACTCCGACCGGCGCTGCGGCGGTAAATCCGACATTCGTATAGTCGCACTCACACAGGAAATACGCGTTCACATCCGGCCGCGGCAGACCGCACTCCGCGGTCAGCGCCGTCTTTCCGCCCGTCTCTGTGGACCTAAGCCAGAGTTCATAGGGCTTATCCGGCTCATCATAGAAGAAGACGAACCCTTCAAGATTCATTTCCCGGGAGGCTTCATCAAAGCTGACAGCTTCAACCTCAAGGCAGTAGACTCTCGCCGCGTCGATATCGCCCTCGAGCCCCTCGCCGGGCTTCCTTACGAAAATGAAAACACAGGCCGCCACAAACCCGATATGGATGAGCGAACCCATCATCTCTTTCCTGTTGCCGAACACTTTTGTACACACGAAATAAGAGATCAAGCCCAGCAAAGCCCCGACCGTGTTCGAGACCATATCGTCCCACTCAAATACCCCGCGAAGGAGCATAAGCTGCAGAACCTCTATGCACAGCGAAAAGCCCGCTCCCGCTGCCGGAATCAGGAAAATGAACTTCTTTCTGCCATTTTCAGCATGCGAGAAGAGCCCGGCAAGCAGGAACCCGAGAGGCATAAACATAGCCATATTGGCGACTATCTTGATTCCAAGCTCGTTATTTCCCGCAAACCAGGCCCTGTAGGACCAGAATAAGTCAAAATGTGCACCGCGAAGACCCTCTGAGCGACTGATGACCGTAAACCATAGAACGGTGAACATGTAAAATAAAAGCACAGCTATCTCAAATACGAGTCTTTTATTTTTCATACTCCTCCAACGGCTCATCAGGCTTTTCCGGAGAGATCCTCCTGTACGGTATAAAGGGTATTCCCATAGTTCAGGTTGAAGACAGGCTTCGGCAGCTCCGTCTTTGTGCTCCGTCCCATCAGCTTCCGGACGGCTTCCTTCGGATCCGCCCCGTGGTTGATGACCGCGTCGACGGAGGCCGTGATCGGCATCTCAACCCCATACTTCTCCGCCAGCGTCATTGCGGCAGGAATCGCGTTGATACCCTCAACGACCATTCCGACCTGCTTTACCGCCTCGGAAGGCGTGTATCCCTGACCGATCAGATACCCGCATCGATTGTTACGGCTGTGAATAGAGGTGGCGGTGACGATCAGGTCGCCCATGCCCGCCAGTCCGGAAAATGTCTCCGGCAGGCACCCCATCTTCACCCCGAGACGGCTCATCTCCGCGAGCCCGCGGGTGATCAGCGCAGCCTTCGTGTTGTCGCCGTAGCCGAGACCGGCCGAGATGCCGGAGGCCAGGGCGATGATATTTTTGAGTGCGCCGCAGAGCTCGACACCCTTCGTATCCGGGTTCGTGTAGACGCGCAGAACCGGGTTCGTAAATACCTCCTGCACCTTCTTTGCGGCCTCCATATCCTCGCAGGCGGAGACGATCGTGGTCGGGATGTCCCTCGCGACCTCCTCCGCGTGGGTCGGACCCGAGAGTGCGACCACGGTGGCCTGCGGGATCTCCGACCGGATCACCTCGCTCATGGTCATGAGCGTGTCCGGCTCAATTCCCTTGGCCACGTCGACGATGGTGGCCCCCTCCGGGATGAACGGGCAGGCCAGACGCGAGGTCCTTCTCACAAACACGGACGGGACCGCAAAGAGGTAGATGTCCTTGTCTTTGCAGGCCTCCTCAATGCTCTTTGTGAACACGATCTCATCCGGGATGATCATGTCCGGAAGGTTCTTCTGCCTTCTTGTGCGGTTTAGTTCATCGATTTCTTCCGGGAGTGCGGACCAGACGGTCACGCCGTGCCCGTATACGCTCATGAGCCTTGCGAGGGCCATGCCCCAGGTGCCGGCTCCGATGACGGCGATATTCATGATATTCTCTCCTTTCAATATATGCAGAGGATTTATCTTACCTGTTTGAATGTATCCACCCATTCACTCGACTTCGTGGAAGTCCTGAATTCATCAAGAATCTCCCGGTTGGGAATGAACACTTCGCCCGTCTCATCGTCATACCCTAGATATCCGAGGTGAATCAGAAGCGAAAGCACGTCATCTCGACTGTGGAATGTGGTCATATCGTTCTGATATGAGGATGTGTCAATCGGGAGTCTGCCGCCATCCATCAGGAGCGCAACGGCATCCTTCAGACCGTCGAAATCCTTGCGTATGTATTCCGCGAGAGCTTCGTATGTCTCGGTCTTGTTCCAGTAGTTCCTGATCTGACCGGTGGTCATCGATTCTACAACCGACAACGGACTATAGATGGCAATCTTATGCCCATCATACCTTCCCTGCCGATAAGCAGCTCTCTTATCAGGTTCAATTCGATCGCTTATTATATAACCGTCATACCAACTGGAAACTTCTTTATAATCCATTCCGTACTTAGTGCAGAGCGCCTTTACTTCACTTTCTGTAAAGCCTGTATAGACTGCAAGCTGCCTGGGGGCTTCCATTGAATACTCCGTGAACATATTCAGTGCCGAATGTTCACCGTACTTTTTGATCGGCAATATTCCCGTCATATAAGCCAGCGCGATATGCTCATTGTCCTTCAGCAGATCTCGAAGAAAATCCAGATACTCCGTCTGCCCCTCTCTGTCATCCTGTCTGACTCTGAAGACCGCATCCCATTCATCGATCACGATCACAACCTGACTCTCATCTGCGGTATAGACATCCTCAATTGTCTGGATCAGGCTGCTCTCATCATAATAATCCGCGTCAGGATAGGCTTTCTTAATGTCTCTGACCACCAACCGCTGCATATTCGCGAGCGCGTTCTCGACTGAAATGTTCTTCTTGAAAAATTTCGTCATCACAAGCCTGATCACATCAAATTTTCCGAGATAAGCATCCCACGCCTGCGTTCTCTCGGGCGGCCACCCGGTTTTCAGTTTCCTTGCCTCGAACAGTTCCCTGCTGTTCGCTTTCCTGTCATAATAGGCGCAGATCATATCGGCCGCCATCGTCTTCCCGAACCGGCGAGGACGGGAGACGCTGACATATTTCTGCTTCGTCCGAACCACGGAATTGAGAAATCCGATCATCTCTGTCTTATCAACATATATTTCGGAATTCACAGCCTCTTCAAAGGCTGCTTTGCCGGGGTTTAGGTATGTTCCCATGTGCTCCTCCTCTCCGTTCATCGTATATTACTATTATAACATTTGAGCCAAATTAGGCAATGCCATTTTTCTCTGGCGCTGAGATGTATCAGAAAAAGCGCCCGGCTTCCGGCCGGGCGTGCGCTTTGCAACCGTTTATATTTTTTCCTCTAAGCATCATCATTGTTCACAATCCCGAGTCTCTCCAGCACCTCAAACCGCTTCTTCCCCTCAGCCGTCCCCTTCCTGAAGCTCTTTATAACTCCCGGATTTGTAACGACCTGCCTCGTGTAGCGGCCGATCTGATACAGCCCGGCAAACGGTTTTAACCAGCAGTGCTTCTTATAGAGTTTCCAGTTAAACTCGCCTGTCGCCTGCAAGGTGGCAAAAATATTTCCGGACTTCCTGAAATGGTTCTCCGTTTTTGCAACGATGTTCTCATGCGGCATTTTCTGTCCGAAGTTGCCATTTTCAAAAATAAGTGATAAGAGCTCACCTGCAAGAGCATCATCCGCGTCCATGCACCATTCAAACCTCGGCTCAAGTCCCAGGTACTTTACACACATCTTTGTGACTGTCTTTGCGAGCGTCTCGAGGCCGGCTTTTTCTGCCATCGGCTGAAAATGCTCCCACTCAACATCTCCCAGTGATGTACTGACATACATCATCCAGTCGATGATCTGCCTGAATCCAAGCCCCGAGTAGAGGTGATGCCCGATATGCTCCAGCAGAACAATTCCGTTTATGTCTTTCGGCGGAAAATAAAAAGCTGTCGCACCCTGCTCCGCCCTGTCGACTTTCACTTCACCGCTGCAGCATTTCTCGAGCAGTCCGTCGATATATTCTTTTTCTTTCTTACTGTTAACAAATGCATAGGCACGATGAACCTCAAACTCCACGGCATTTTTTTCAAATTCTCTATGCCTTACATAATCTTCTTTGTCTTTTAGCTGTGCGTATCCATTCTCTGTCAACATCCTTGTAAGCTCTGCATGATATCTGTACGGCACATAGACGTCAACATCTCCCATCCCCCGCAGCATCGGGTTCGGGTAATACATGGCCGCTGCCGTCCCCTTCAGTATCACATAAGGGACCTCCTGCTTCTCCAGGATCGACAGGAACTCCGCCTGCTCATAGCGCAGCCGGATTCCGTTTTTTACCATCTGGAAGCACTCGCTCCTCCAGAGTTTCTTCAGATCATCCGGGCACGGTAGCTCCGGAAGGATATCCATAACGAGCCCCTGGATCGTCTGTGCACGCATTTCCTCATAGACTGCCTGCCAGTCGACATCCGCCGCATAGGGTTCATTGGTATGAAATAATGCGGCGGAGATGAGTTGACAGACGGTTGATTGTGTTGTTGAAGGGTCGAAAGACTTCAATTATTACTCCTTGAAAATTTTGAATAAATATTATATGGATATTATCAGTCTTTACTTTGTGACTTTTGATTTTAATTTTGCAATTGTTCTTTCGGCAATACTTCTTAAGTATTGACATTCTTTTGTTTTCCAATATATCCCTATATATACAGCAGGAACTGTCACTACAACAATCAACATATGTACAATCACCGATATCCAGCCATGTCCGGATAAGAACCACGAACAGAACCACAGGTCAAATGCTCCAATTGCAATCAGTAAAAGGAAATATGCCCCATTCTTTTTATAATATGCTGATACTGGTTTATAATTATTAAAGCTATACTGATGAATAATTCTTGGATCAATTGCTAAATTTGTAAGAACATCAGCAAGAATAGTTCCAAGTATGACTCCATATATACCAATATACTGTACCAGAATCACAGAAGCCACTAAGTTTATTATTACGCTTAGAATTGGTCTTTTCCAGGCTTGTCGAAATACTCCAGTGACTGTTCGAATCTGGCCCAAATTTTGTTTTAATCCGTTGGTAAGTGTTTCAATACCTATTAGTATAGCAAAAGGTGCAGGAATTAAATAATCCGGTCCAATCCAAACAGTTAACAATTCATTTGCACAAACAGATAGACCTACAGCAGCAGTTCCGTAAAGAATTACCGTCAGATAGTTCATTGTTTCAAAAAATCTGTATTGCGTCTCTACCCCTTCTGTTGCAAAAAGATTTCCGGTACTTGCTTTAACCGCTGTATAAAGCTGGCGCAGAAGATTTTTTATTGTTGTATAAAATAGCAGGTAGTTCGAATATAAGCCCACCATCGTCATTCCAACAAATGCGCCAAGTACCATATTATCCGTGGCTTTAAGAACTGTACCATTGACTTTATATACAAACAACGCTCCACAGTCTTTGAATAAGTCCCGTATCTCTTCGCGACTCAAAGAATCTTTTTCTTTGATAAAAAACTGGGGATAATATTTCTGTGCGATTAATGCATTTACCGCATTCTTAAGTATTGTAGAGAAAACAGCTACTATAGTGTATATAATAAAGTCTTTAAAGATAATTAATACAGCTATTTGGGCAATATTCGTCGCAACAGTAACAAAATAATCTGCCACATCCAGAATATACTTTTTTTGGTTCGCCGTCATTATTGCAGATCGATACGCAAAGAATAAATATGACGACACCGTCTTCAGTAAAAATAAAATAAAAATTAGTGGTGGATTAATCCCAATATCTATCAGTCTGCT
>CAMYVI010000116.1 GCA_947302185.1 uncultured Lachnospiraceae bacterium | reverse complement strand
TTTTTAGGAATCAGCGCGCTGTATGCGGAATGCTTGACCATAGGCGGATTGTCGCCGTCCTGAGGATATTGATATTCTGTGTTCCAGCAGATGTAATCATGAATCGCTTTTATCTTCTCATATTCCGACTTGCTGTCAAGGTCGAGCTCGGCGAGAACCCGGTCTATCTCCGCGGTAACTTCCTCTTCCATCTCGGCGGTTGAGTAGTAAACCGCAGAGCAATCAACGGACAGGTTATAATAATATGTATGCGAGTCTTCATCAAAGCCCGTCACAACCGGATCCTGCATAATAATATCGGGGTAGTCGTCTAAATGATGGCGGAGATAATCTCCTTCGTAAGGCACTCCGTTATGGGGGTAAACATCATTTGACGAGTGTAATAACAACCTGAACAAAATAGGGGACTCATCCATGATGTCGGACTTGTGGAGACCTATAAATTTAACAGTGATTTTTACCGGTAGCGCTTCATATGTTTGTGTGGGATAATTTCCGATTGTTTTCGCTTTGGTCCTGTCGTCGTTAAGTTCTGCCGGCTTGCCGTCTATTTCGATGTCGATTCCGTCCGGTATTTTCTCCGGGAAGGTGACGATGATGCTCTGCTGGTCGCTGTGTCCGTCGCTTAAATGAAATGAAACTATGTATTGCAGGTACACGAGCAGCCCGTCGTCTTTTTCCTCACATCCCTCAATAGAAATATGCGCGGGCATGCCCGTATAGAAACAATCACTGTTCTCCCAGCTGTCAGGATCCTGGTCGTTAAACACGACGCTTGACGGCGTGTATTGTTCGAGGCTGGTCATTTTCGCCTCAAGCGGCACAGTTAACCGGAATCTGTCTGCGCGTTGGACCAGAAGAGCGCGGTATTGAGCGAGAAAATCGTCCCTGTCAGCAGCGATTGTCTCCGGTATCTCCCCATCTCCAACCGGGGTCTCATTGAGATCTGTCTCGGCGACTTCCGGTACAAGGGTATCTTCCTCGAAAGGTGCGGCTGTTTCGTATGTGCTGCCATCTTCCTGAATGTTTTCAATCGGCTGCCGCGTTTCGCCATCCTCCGACAGGATGGCATTTTCTTCTGCCTGATCCGGCTCATTTGCCGCATACACTGTGGACTGGCCTGCTGAAAATACCATGCAGGCTGTGAGCAGCAAGCTCAAGAGTTGTTTTTTCATAGAGTCTACTTTCCGGCCGGATCTTGATATTCCGTCCGTTAACATTATTGGCGGTTTGGTGATGGAAGCGTGGGGATAACCTGCGCTTCCGGGAACAAAATGATGCGGGTCTGCGCTCCCGCATCCCAATAGAAAAAGTATAGCATATCAGTACGTATCTTTCATATACCCAATATTTACATTCATTGGCGTGTTAAGAATACTTTTGCGATGAAGACGAGTGTCACCTTGCACGCGTATCATGGAATTACGTCACGAGTATAGCGCGATGAAGAATAAAACGCGCACGACATTTTCTCAAATCGGTGTTATGATAATTACAGGTTTGCGGTAGTGCGCAGGCACGGAACAATCCGTTATCAACTTTTGCCTTCCTGATCCTTATGTGAAATTCTGAGGGGATCGGAACTTAATGACGCATGCAGATTCATCTAATGCAACGCAGATAGAGACCGTAAAGAGTGAGGCGCGGTATGAAAAACGAATCCGGAATTAATATAAAGCGAATCCTGATTAGTGCTATTGTGATGATTACATTGGTTCAAACCTGTGCAGCTGTTCCGGTATTCGCAGAGGAAGTATCTGAGAACGGTGCGGTTACAGCCGGGAGCGTAAATCGGCTGTCTGAAGATGATACAGGAAACAATGCTGCTCTTATGCCGGTCACCCGGAACCATGCAGGGTCTGCGCCGGTCAACTTCTTCGATGAGATGCAGTTGAGTGAAGTACAACAGATACGCTTACCTTTCCCGAATGTTTCCGAAGAAAAGATCGAGTGGGATTTTCCGTACTCGGACGAATTCTTCAGCATTCCTTCGGATGAGTTCAGTATTACTATGGCCCGGGGATCCATGGGATTGACTGTGTCCGCATTTCGAAGTTCGGCCGACGAGGTGAGTCTTCAGTATGAGACATATCTTCGGGAGGCCGGTTTCACCGATATATACAGTTTCGGCTATGACAAGCCGCCTGTCGAAGACTCTCTGTCCGGTGTGATCGGAATGAAGCGCATTGACGATTGCACGGTGATTGCTGCAGCTGCATGCGGGCAAGGATACGGAAATGAATGGGCAAGCAACTTAAAAGTGGGTAACGGTGAAAGACACGAAGGCTTCAGTCAGGCGGCAGGATTGTTTGAAAATCATCTCGCCGAATATCTGAAGGATAATGGTATCGAAGGAAGAAAAAAGCTTTGGGTCAGCGGCTTTTCACGCGCGTCAGCAGTCTGCAACATATTGGCTGCCGACATGATTGAAAGCGGTGAATTCAATGATGTGTATGCCTACCTGTTCGGCGTTCCGAGGACGACTAAGCAGCCTGTGAGATATAAAGGCATTTTCAACATATGCGGGCAATATGACCCGGTACCTTCGGTTCCGCTACAGTCCTGGGGTTACCAAAGATACGGAACCGATCTTTACACGCCTGCTCAGGAATCGAATTCGAACTATGCAGAGCTTGCCCGTTCCGCAAACACAGTCGGGGAAAAGCTTGACGGAAAGGGATTCCGTAACAATCCGGAGGTCAATTATCAACTGCGCCTGATACTGGAAAGCCTGGGAGAATTCTTTCCCGGCAGCGGCGAGTACTGTGAAAAATTGCAGCCGCTGTTGTCGGATGCCGTCATCAATCACAGCGAGGCTCATATTCTTGAATTATTGACAACGGCATTCAAAGGTTATAAACCTGAAAATGCGCAGGAGCGGGCAAAAATCGATACCTTCGTAGACTATATCGGCTATATTGCGGGACAGCATTTGCGCGCCGATCAGCGGCAAGTCGAAGACGGCAGCTGGGATCCGGATGAAACACTGATAGCTAATCTTGCGCTCGAACATTATCCTTCTACTTATATCAGGTGGATTTTTTCTGAAGAAGAACCACAGAAGATTTTTTCAAAGTCTGTTGTTTCCAGAAGGGTCTCCGTGATAGGTACAGCAGCTTTGACTGTTATGAAGGACGGCCGCGAGATTACAAGTATCGATAAAAAAGGTAAAATATCCTATCTGCCGGAGGAAGATTACGAAGAAAGTCCGCGCTGCCCGGGCGTTTTCATGATGCGGAACGAAAAAATCACGGTCATCAGTCTCCCGAATGATGCGGAATACTATGTGAAAGTCGATACGGACAAGCGCAGCACGGTCTCATTTTATGATCTGATTATTTCTCCGGAGGAACTGGCCGCAGAAGCGGGAAGGATAAATCTCGGAGTAATGAATGCGGGAAGTTATGGTTTTCGTGTCACACCGGATGCACAGATCCCGCCGTCGCCGGATGAGATAACGGGTAATTATACCCTTTTGGGTTCCAGTGATTACGAGTATTCTCCGACTGCGGTCATTAATGATGAACTGGAGGCAACCAGGCATTATTTCATGAGTATGAAGAGGATCTATCAACTTGTATTCAATGTGGTGGTCGGTCTGGTTCTGTTCCTGCTTGCATGCCTGATCATGCATCTGGTACACCGTCACAAGGTGAAAAAGGGGCACCCTCCTTATTCAAAGTGGTATGTGATTGTGCCTCATCTGATAGTTATCGTTAACCTGACGGTTCTTACCGTGATGCTTTCATACCACCTGTTTGTAATCGATATGGTGAGGATTATCTGCGCGTCCTTAACCGTGTTTTCGATTTTCCTGCTGTCGTTGCGAGGTACGATTCGGTACGGAAGAAAAAGCAGTGTTCTGTTGACTGCTTTTCTGCTTTTCTGCTTTGCGATTACTTTTAAATTCTTTAACAGAACCGAGAAATTACCTTTCTCATGGGTCAGTGTGACAGCCTTTGCTTTGGCTATAGGTCTGTACACCGTAGCAGCGGTCCGGACTTTTCGTGAACCGTCTGAGAATAGAACGGCAGCCGAATCGGGAACAGGTCCGGAATGAGAAAAGGTCTTCCTTCCCGGAACAGTTGCAAATAACGAGAAAAGCAGTGTATAATGACAGATATTCAAGTTATCGGTAAAATGATTACCGGAAATTGCTTGGCAGAAAATTACAGAATGTTAAATACTGATTATTTGAATGAAGAAGGAGGTAAATGTTATGTCTGTTCCGGATAAAAGCATAGATCCCCGACTACTGTCAGCAGCGATGGAGGAGTTTTTGGAAAAAGGATATGAGAATGCTTCTCTTAAAAACATCTGCAGTAAAGCCGGTGTTACTACAGGCGCGCTGTACAAACGCTATAAAGGGAAGGAAGATCTGTTTGGTGCTCTCGTAGAAGGTGTAATCAGTGACATGGAAAAGTATGTGACGTCTATACCGGATGAGGTATTGAAGAATCTTTCCGACCGGGAACTGTACGAGTCATTGTCCATGCCGACTGAGATGGTCATTGCATGGTTTCAGCTTTTATATGAGCAGAAAGATGCGTTTACACTTCTTGTAAAGTGTTCTTCGGGGACCCGATATGCCGGCTTCAATCGAGAATGGGCAGAAAGAATGAATGAAGCCGACTACATGAATTACCTCGAAGCCAGAAAACGGGGAATGACTGATAAAATTGTAACAGAGGAAGAAATATATGTGCTTACGAGTGCTGTCTGGACGTTGTTTTACATACCGTTTGCTCGTGATTTCACATGGGAACAGATTGTCGAGCATGCTCAGTACCTGCATGATTTTATTGACTGGCATAAAGCGCTTGGAATAAGGGAGCCGGATTGATATCTCAGTGTGAGATGCCCCCCGCCTCTATAGGCAGTGGGCAACTAACTAGTCTCAGTGGCGGGTGTCAATCCCCCACTGAGATATACGCTCCGGCTTGAATCATTCGACCGGGAGAACGGGGAAGGACGATTTTTTTTCGGAGGAATCCTCAGGAAAGGAACCGTCCTTTTTCATGTGATACTGCTATTTCGTTTATTTTTCCGGCTTTATATCAGTGCGTAACTGCCAGAAATAGAAGCTGAGAAACAGAACATAGATTGTAACGGAGTAACAGTAAGTAAATGTCGGAAGGGAACCGAAAATGGATTTTTCACTGGGCGTTTCCTTTGTCTTCATTCCATTCGCGGCCATTCCCTTGAAAGTATTGATGACGCTTTTACCGGTCTCACTGTTGATGAAATCGTTCATTTTTTTTATGAAATCTCCGCTGTTTACTCCACTCATCATGCCGGCAAACAGGGACATGACGTCTGGACAAACCTGTTTCTCACCCTTAAGTACGGAAATTGCTGCTTTCCTGCGAGCAGGATCAGCAGTCCTGAAGAGATCCATAATCGTATTATCCTCAGCCTCCGGTATTGCCCCGGGCTCTTCAGCAGCCTCCGGTCCGGCATCTTCGGAAGTCTCGGTTTCTGCTGTTTCAGATGTCTCTTCAGGTGCATCCTCAGAAACAGATTCTTCTTCATCTGCACTATCTGACAGCATATATTCTTCCGGAATACCTGTCTCTTCATCTGCTGTCAGATGTTCTTCCGAAGTACCTGTCTCTTCATCTGCTGTCAGATCTTCTTCTGTCGTCCCGAGCACTTCTGCAACAGCCCTGAGCTGTTCAGGCGTCAAATCCGTTATTCCGCGTTCTGCTTTGCTGATATCTTTCTGGCTGACGCCTTCTACAGCGTCTGCCAGTTCCTTCTGAGTCATATCGGCTGCAATCCTGGCTTTTTTAAGCAGATTTCCTGTTCCGTTAGGCATTTTGATCCTCCTGTTCGTTTGTTTGATAATAATTTCGGTTTCGGCTCTTATTTTTAGATTCAGGTCTGGAATATCAGTTAAATTGGGGCATATTCATGTTATTGATTTTCCATTCCCCGTCTTCTTTAATCATGAAGAGTTCCGCAGTTCCTTTCTTGCTGTCTTTAAAGTTAAATTCCACGACTGCTTTAGCATTGGCGGAATCTTCAGTTATATCCTTTATTATGTATTCACACTCTTTCATTTTTTCCTTTATTGAGCCTTCCGAATTTGATGGGCTTCCGCCATTATTAGGCTGCATCATAAAATTCATGCCCATTCCGCCGAACATACCAAATCCATCAGCAAGCGCCAGAAAATTTTGAGCCTTATTGAGAGCTTCCGGGGTAAGGTACGGTTTCAGACCTTCAAAACCGGATTTTTTAATATCTGCTATAGCGTTTTCCAGCATAGACTCGGGACTCATCTGTTTCATAGTATCATTTGCCATAATAGTTACACTCCTTTTATATTTATTCTTCAACGCGCAATACTCGTGACGTAAGTCTATGATACGCGCGCAAGGTGACACTTGTCTTCAGCGCGCAATACTTGTGCCCTTAGTTGTGAGATACGCGCGAAAATCGGTTTACACTTCAAATCAGAAAGAATCGTGCTGCGAAAAGCCGTACGAAGATATATTCCATGACAGAGAAAATACCGTCTTAGCGATTTCCTGACTGCTGAAGGGAAAACCGGATTCTACCCATTCACGCATTAAACCGACAGCTCCATATGCTATGTAGAGGCTGATAAAGCGAGCTGACACCTTATCTTCCCCTGATTGAACGGGAACGTATCCTGAACAGAGAAATTCCACCATCCGTGAAAAAAAACTGTTTCCGGATGACTCCCGGAACAATATGCGAAACGCTCTTTCATTCTCTTTTACGAATTCAAAGAAATCAGTTGCGGAAGACAGCAGCTGTTCTTTGTTCTGTTCATTCAGTATCGCAGGCGGAGACGGGATACGATCAAGAAAGTCCCGTTCTATTTCACGGAGAAGATCTGCCGGGTCTGAATAGTATTTATAGAAAGTGGAACGATGCACATCGGCAGTATTACAAATGGCTGTTACAGATATGCAGGCCAGCTCATGTTTTTCCAAAAGCTCCAGCATGGCGTCTTTCATCAGGCGCTTTGTCATGCGTATGCGGCGATTTTCAAGATGTGTCGTCATGTATCCCTCCGTATTTACTACAAGTATCGGTAAAGTGTCGGATTTAAGACAATTTGCACAAAACTGACTGTTGCAAAAACAACATTCTGTAGTTAAATTAACATATAAGGGCAGAAATGTCAAAACTTTGAATCCAGATGCAATGCATTTATCTGCAGGGTTATCTGTTAAAATCCAAGGCCTTATAGTAATTTATTTAGGAGGTTATTATGTCAAAACAGGTGGGAGCATTAATCAAAGATGCAAGAGTATCGGCAGGCATGACGCAGAAGCAACTGGCAGAAGCTGTTGACGGCTTAAGTGCTTCATCAATCAGCAAAGCGGAAAGGGGGATCAAGAAGCTTACACCCGAACAGCTTCAGCAAATCGCAGAAGCGACCGGCGTTTCTTATGAATCCTTCCTGGTTGACGAAGAAGATTCCGTGACCTGCGAGACAGAAGCTGAGGCCGTTGCGGCGGAAACAACTGATGCACCGGCAGAATCTGAGCTTAAGGCAGAAAAACAGCAGAGCCAGAACCCGATGGCAATGCTTGCGGGCATGATGGGCGGTATGACAGGCGGCGGAGAAAACGGCGAGAATCCGATGGCAGCCATGATGGGCGGCGAAGGCGGAGAAGGCCAGAACCCGATGGCAATG
>CAMYVI010000115.1 GCA_947302185.1 uncultured Lachnospiraceae bacterium | reverse complement strand
GTGACTGTTATGACATCAGAGGGAGACGCCTCAAAACAGACGGCTGCTTTTGACGCTGCGATAGAAGCTAAAGCATCCGTGATCATCTGCGATAATGCAGACAACGATGCTACGACCGCAAGTATACAGAAAGCAAAACAGGCGGGGATATCCACGGTTCTTATGAATCGCGGAATTTCGGATCAGGGTATTGCTGCCGCTCAGATTCTGACAGATCGGAAAGCGTGCTTTAAGCGTCTGGCTGAGACCTTTGCCGATCAAATGGGCAAAACCGGCAGTTATGCTTACATTTATACGAGCGCGGATGCAGATATGTCATCAGAAATTCAGGCGTTCTCAGAGGAAATGAAGAGCTATGATTCGATGACAGAGGCGGGGAAGGTCGATGCGGATGCTTCTAATCGGGAGGCGGTCAAAGAGACGATTCGTCAATTGCTCGCGGAAAAACCGGAGATCAGCGCGCTTGTCTGTGCAAATAGTATTCAGGCACACGCAGCGTCAGATATCGTGGAGGAGCAGAGCATTGAGCTGACGATTGTATGCCTTGACGGAAATGACGATAAAATCAGTACTGCGATTTTGTCGGGAAAAATGTATGCTTCAATAGTAAAACCGGCTGAGAGCCTTGCAAATACAGCGGTTGCCGATGCCATAGCATGCATAAAGAACGGTACGACCGGGACAACTGAGTGCATGTATTATCCGGGCGTTATTCTTACACAGAGAGAGACTATTCTTGTTGTGTCTCCGACGCCTGCACCTGAGACCAGCGGAACACCGAGCCCGATTCCGTCCGGAACAGCTTCACCGGATGATTCATCTCTGGCTGAGATTGAGTTGGAGGATTCGGACAATCCGGGAAGCGGCGCCGACAATTCCGGAGACACTTACAGCTCTGACACAGGTAACGGACAGGAGCCCGGCGACTTTGATGTTGAGATAATCGATGAGGAGTATGATGAGGGCGGAGAAGGAAGACCGGAAATGGTCGAGTGAATCAAGAACGCCTCGGCGTTCTTGCCGCGCCGCGCATGGTGCGAAGCATCTTCCTTAATGCGCGGCTTCGATCCGCCGGACGCTCAACGAAACCGGGCAGAATCGTCAGAATAATGTGATTCCGACCGAGAAACCGGCGGGCCGGAAATTTGAGTAAACATAGAAGAGGTTATAGTATGAGATTAGCGGTAATAGGATGCGGAAACATGGCCACTGCAATCATCGGGGGGATTTTGGCAGAAGGAACCGTGAAAGCGGAAGACATTACGGCTTCCGACAAATATGAAGCGGCACGTCAGGCAGCTGCGCAGAGATTCGGAATCGCAACGACTGAGGACAACACTAAATGCGTGAAAGGGGCAGATATGATCCTTTTCGCGATCAAGCCCAATGTTTTTTCGGCTGCAGGTACCGAACTTGCAGATGTCATTACTGACAGTCAGCTTGTTCTTTCTATCATGGCAGGCAAATCAATCGCGGATATAGAATCTGTTCTCGGTACTGATAAGAAGATCGTACGCTGCATGCCGAATACGCCTGCTTTGGTAGGAGAGGGTATCACGGGATACTGTCCGAATCGGAATATTACGGAAGAAGAGCTGAAAATCTGTTCAGACGTGATTGCTTCTTTCAGTGAGGCAGAACAGGTGCCGGAAAGCCTGATGGGCGTCGTGACTTCGCTCAGCGGGAGTTCTCCCGCATATGTTTATATGTTCATCGAGGCTATGGCCGATGCCGCAGTGGCAGACGGCATGCCGAGAGCTCAGGCGTATCACTTCGCTGCACAGACAGTTCTGGGAAGTGCGAAGATGGTTCTTGAGACCGGAAAGCATCCCGGCGAACTCAAAGATATGGTTTGCTCTCCCGGAGGTACGACTATTGAGGGAGTGACGACTCTGGAGCAGCTCGGATTTCGATCGGCTGTGATCGAAGCGGTGAGAGCATGTACCGATAAGGCATTGAATATGTAGTACTGTCGATTCGTACGAATGTCATCTTGCGCGCGTATCTCACGACTGAAGCCACGAGTATTGCGCGATGTAGAATAAACGGAAATAGAAACATCCCGCCTGCATATAAAGGTATGCTCAGGCGGGATGTTAATCTCTGATGCGGAACTCTCGTGATTTCAATCATGAGATGAATGTGCAAAGTGAAATGAGGCATTGACGCAGATTACATTTTGGACATGACAGAGTTGTGATATCTCGGATCGTAAGTCACGTCCTCCCCGAACCATGCCGGCGGAATATATGCCTCGGCCTGCTCTATCGATTTGAATTCGATTTCTGCAAGATAAAGCCCCTTGATCGGTGAGGAGAAACGGTCAAGCTCAATCATGAGACCGTCCTCCAATGAAATGAAATAACGTACTTTTGAGATGATATGTCCGTCCGCCTTGGCTATAAGGTGCTGATAGGATTCTGAATCAAGCGGAAGATTATATTCTTCACGCGCCATCATTCCGCCGCCCTTATATGTGAGGATATATTTATCCCCCTGTCTGCGTACCCGTACAACGGGGGTGGTGTTCAGATAGCCCTGTTCGATGATGATGTGAGGATAATTCTCCAGATCGGAGGGGATGGTATTGATAAGCCATTTTCTTTCTATTTCCATAGGTTTCCTTTCTTGTTTACCGGCAGCGCAAAACTCGGCGCAATCGGAAAAATATGAGCGATTCATACGATGATCCACCCGGCAAAAGTCATTTGCGGATTGTTATGTGTCTGCTTACCCGGTGTCGGAATGATATCTTCAGCACGGCAATTATGTATTACCATAAGCATAACATATCGGAACTCAAAATAGTAGAGGAGACAGGTATTTGGATAAGGATGTAATTGCGGGTATCGATAAGAGCATGTTATACTGTCCGCAGATAAAACACAGATGAATCGGAACTTGTTCGTATCTGAACAGTTGCGGATTATTAATGAAAAGAGGTATCGAAATGAAAAGAGTATGCATTTTTCTCGCAGACGGTTTTGAAGAAGTTGAAGCTCTTACGGTCGTGGATCTTCTCCGCAGAGCTGATGTCAAAATCGATATGGTCTCTATCAGCGATTCACTTAGTGTTCGCGGCCGAAGCAATATAGAAGTGACCGCGGATTTGATGTGGGAAGAATCTAACGCTGAAAAGGCGGATATGCTGATCCTTCCGGGAGGAATGCCGGGCGTGAAATACCTGGGAGAACATAAAGGACTCACGGAGCTTATCAAAAAATACGCAGAAGAAGGAAAAAAACTTGCAGCGATCTGTGCCGCTCCGACAGTTTTCGGCCAGCTCGGAATTCTGAAGGGTAAAAAAGCGACTTGTTATCCGGGACTTGAGGATAAGCTTATCGGGGCGGATATCTCTACCGATGGGGATGAGAGCGTCATTACGGATGGCAATATTACAACGAGCCGCGGCGTGGGGACAGCGATTCCGTTTGCACTCTGCCTGATTACCATCCTTGAAGACAAGGCGATTTCCGACAGAGTGAAGCGCGGGATCGTATACTGATCTCACGAATATTTTAGAAAAAGGGATTGTGATTTAATATACCCTTGTGCTATACTGTCTAAATGTCTGTGAGGTGAGATGACGGATCTGTAATCGGTTTCATTTTGAGAGACATAATGGGACGCTTGAGCATACAGATCAGATATCGAAGTATGCCGATACAGAAGTCGTCATGTGAAATAAAGCGAACAAGGAAAGTAATAAGTCTTTCTTAGAGGAGGAGTCATGAGCGCAAAGGTAGAAAATCTTGAGCACAGTATGGTCAAACTTACAGTCGAAGTAACGGCTGATAAGTTTATAAACGCAATTCAGAGAGCATTTAAAAAGAACAGAAATAAGATTTCTGTTCCGGGCTTCCGCAAGGGAAAAGCTCCGCTTCAGCTGATTGAGCGTATGTACGGTCCGGAAATCTTCTATGAGGAAGCTGCCAACTATGTTATCAATGATACGTACGGCGACGAGGCAGACGGAACAGGTCTGGTGTTCACATCCCGTCCGGAATTCGACGTTGAGCAGATGGAAAAGGGCAAGGACTTTATCTATACTGCTACAGTAGCTGTCCGCCCGGAGGTCAAGCTCGGCAATTACAAGGCACTTGAGATCAAGAAGCAGGAAGTTGTCGTTACAGACGCTGACGTCGATGAAGAGATCAAGAGAGAGCAGAAGAAGATGGCCCGCAGAGTTGACGTTAATGACCGTGCCGTCATGGACGGCGATACAGTCAATCTTGATTATGAAGGAAAGGTTGACGGCGAGGCGTTCGAAGGCGGTGCAGCCAAGGGACATAAGCTCACGATCGGTTCCGGTACTTTTATCCCGGGATTCGAGGAGAAGCTCATCGGCATGGAAATCGGACAGACTGCCGATATTGACGTAACGTTCCCGGCTGAGTACCATGCACCGGAACTTGCAGGCAAGGATGCGGTATTTACATGCACGATCAACGGCATTACGGCTGAAGAGCTTCCGGAAATCGATGAAGACTTCGCACAGGATGCCGGATTCGATACTCTTGATGAGTACAGAGAAGATCTGAAGAACCAGATCACAGAGAGAAGAGAGAAAGCTGCCAGAACAGATCGCGAGAACGAATCTGTCGAGAAGCTTATCGAGGCATCCGAGATGGATATCCCGGAAGCCATGAAGGATTATGAAGCAGAGCGCATGTTCGACGAATATGCTAACCAGCTTCAGGGACAGGGCATCCCGATCGATATGTATCTGCAGTATCAGGGATTCGACAGACAGAAATTCATGGAGACTCTGAAGCCTCAGGCTGAGAACAGGATCAAATCACGTCTCGTTCTTGAGGAAGTCGTAAAGGCTGAGAACATTGAAGCTTCTGAAGAGGATGTCGAAAAAGAGATCGCTGACATGGCAGAGCAGTATAAGATGGAAGCCGACAAGATCAGAGAGGCAATCGGCGAGACAGGTCTTGAGCAGATGAAGAAAGACATCGCAGTTCAGAAGGCTCTTGATTACCTGGTAGAGAATGCCATTGAAATCTGAGACACATCTGCTTTCCCTAAGGAGGTGAGAAAATGAACAATGTACTGGTACCTTACGTCATTGAGCAGACCCCGCAGGGCGAGAGAAGCTATGATATCTATTCACGTCTGCTGAAAGAGAGAATTATCTTTCTCGGCGATGAAGTAAATGACGCAACTGCACAGATTATTGTTGCACAGCTGCTTTTCCTTGAGGCAGAGGATCCCGGTAAGGATATCAACCTCTACATTAACAGTCCGGGCGGTTCCGTAACGGCCGGATGGGCAATATATGATACGATGCAGTATATTAAATGCGATGTAGCTACGATCTGTGTCGGCATGGCTGCCAGCATGGGGGCCTTCCTTCTCGCCGGCGGAGCAAAAGGTAAGAGACAGGCTCTTCCGAATGCCGAGATCATGATCCATCAGCCGTCCGGCGGTACAAGAGGCCAGGCATCTGACATCAAGATTGAAGCGGAGCACATCCTGAAGATCAAGAAAAGACTTAATGAGACGCTTGCCGCGAATACCGGGCAGCCGCTGGATATCATCGAGCGGGATACCGACAGGGATAACTGGATGTCCGCTGAGGAAGCCGTCGCATACGGTCTGATTGACAGCGTTGTGACAAATCGATAAGGTGACTTTAAGACTCCTGTTCTCTTGAAACAGGAGTCTTTTCAACATAAAGTTAAAGACAGCTGCGAAAATCTGTCGCGTGCGTACGGAGTTTTGCAATTGCCTCGTACAGTTTAATGTGTAAGGAGATTTTATGGCAGGAAGAACACAGCACAAATTACGCTGCAGCTTCTGCGGAAAGACAGAAGATCAGGTAAAAAGGATGATAAACGGCCCGGCAGGGGTAAATATCTGTGAAGATTGTGTACAGATCTGCTCGGAGATCATTGCGGAGGAAAATGAAGAGGAGGAGAAGGCTCCGGTCGGCGGTATCAATCTTATGAAGCCGCAGGAAATCAAGGCTTACCTGGATGATTATGTAATCGGCCAGGATGAAGCTAAGAAGGTTCTTTCCGTTGCAGTGTACAATCACTATAAGAGACTTCTCGCACCGAAAGATCTCGGCGTCGAGCTTCAGAAATCCAATGTAATGATGCTCGGACCGACCGGTTCCGGTAAAACTCTGCTCGCTCAGACTCTTGCGAGACTTCTGAATGTGCCGTTTGCTATAGCAGATGCGACCACTCTGACGGAAGCCGGTTATGTCGGCGAGGATGTTGAGAATATTCTGCTCAAACTTATACAGGCAGCTGATTTTGATCTCAACCGCGCGAAACGAGGAATAATTTATATCGATGAGATCGATAAAATCGGCAGAAAGTCTGAAAATGCATCCATTACCCGTGATGTATCCGGTGAGGGCGTGCAGCAGGCGCTGCTGAAAATTATTGAGGGAACGGTGGCTTCCGTTCCGCCTCAGGGAGGCAGAAAGCATCCGCAGCAGGAGATGATACAGCTCGATACGACGGAGATTCTCTTTATCTGCGGCGGTGCGTTTGTCGGAATCGAAAAACAGATCGAGAGACGAATGGAATCCAAGTCCATCGGTTTCGGTGCAGAGATAAAGAAGACCGATAAGGAGAAGAATGTCGGCGAGATCCTGAAGAGCGTTATGCCGGAGGATTTTGTGAAGTTCGGACTTATACCGGAGCTGATCGGCCGCATCCCTGTCGTCGTTTCTCTGGACGGTCTCGATGAGGATGCTCTTGTAAGGATCCTTAAAGAGCCGAAAAACTCTCAGATTCGGCAGTATACGGCACTTTTCGAGATGGACGGCGTAAAGCTGACCGTTGAGGAGGAAGCGATGCGGAAAATCGCTCATGAGGCTGTGATCCGCAAAACGGGTGCACGCGGACTTCGCGCGATTATGGAGAAAACAATGGTGAATGCCATGTATGATGTTCCGTCGGATGAAACAATCGTGGAAGTAATAATCAATGAGGAATCTGTAGACGGTAAGGCCGATCCCGTATATGTGAAAGGTTCAAGGTCAGAAGCCGGAACGAAGAGGATTCTCAGGCAGAAAGAACCTAAGGGCAAGATCAGCGAAGTGTGAAGACGGCCATATAGGAGATTTAATCTTTGGAAAACAATTCAACAGTAGTTACGATTCCGGCGGTCGCTCTGAGGGGAACATCCATCCTGCCGGGAATGATTGTTCATTTTGATATCAGTCGGAAAATTTCTGCGGCATCAGTCGATCGGGCGATGATGCTGGATGAAAAGATTTTTCTGATCACGCAGAGAGATCCGCATATCGAAGACCCTGAGATCGACGATCTCTGGAATGTCGGGACAATTTCAAGGATCAAGCAGGTCGTGAGACTTCCAAAGGATATGATAAGAGTACTTGTGGAGGGGCTTACGAGAGCAGAGATCCTTTCATTTGAAAAAGCGGATAACTATTCGGAGGCGGTCGTTAATATCCCGGCAGACGAGCCGGAAGAGATGTATCCCGGGTCTCTGAAGGAAGCCATGCTGCGCAATATCCGTCAGCTTTTCCGCAGTTATCTGGATGAAAATAATAACGTAAGCCGGGACGTTGCCGGGAAAATACTCGAGGAGTCCGATGTCAGCAAAATGATCGATCAGATCGCCATCAACCTGCCGCTGACATATGAACTGAGGCAGGGCATCCTTGAAGCCGTCACGCTGGTTGAACGCTATGAAGCAATGGGAGTTCTGCTTACCAATGAGACGGATATCTACCGTATACGCCGTGAGCTTCAGGATAAGGTGCGTGAACGGGTAGACAAGAACCAGAGAGAGT
>CAMYVI010000114.1 GCA_947302185.1 uncultured Lachnospiraceae bacterium | reverse complement strand
CATTTTTGAAGAGGCAGATTCTGATATCGCAGCTGAACTTTCTGCAACGGAGCCAGTGTTTCCGGTTTCCGTATTTCCCGTACCAGTCCCGCCGCATCCTGATAGGATATTCATGGACAGGGCAGCGGTAAATATGAGTGCGAGTATTTTTTTACAAGTCATAATAGATCTCCTTTGATTAGGTTCCTGAGATGAATGTCTGAGCTCTGCCGCAGAAATTCCCGTGATGCAAGTCTATGAAGAATGCGCAGAATGCAACTGCTCTGTCGATCGAGGTTCTACGGAGTAAATAATCTCAGGAAAGAGCATTGTCTACTGCATTCTGTGCGTGAGCGGCATAAAGCTGCTGAATCGCTTCAACAGAGCCAAGTCCTTCAAGAACACATTCTACTTCATACCCTTCAGCCTCAAAGAGACTCTTCCATGAATCCTCTTCATCTCCCGCCATATCATTGTTGGCGTGATCGCCTGCCACGACCATGAGAGGTCTCAGGACGACACGCTTATAATCGCCGGCTTTTACCTGCTCAAGGACGTCATCAACGGTTGGTGTGGATTCTACCGTTCCTATATAATAGTTGCTGTAGTTGTCTGTCTTGAGCAGTGACTGCATCTTACTATAGATTTCGTTGGAGTCTGCCTCGGTACCGTGTCCCATAAAGACAACTGCAGTCTGTCCGTCATCATAGGATGCGGTGGCGCCTGTTATTGCCTCCTCAACGGCTTTAAAGTCTTCGTCTGAGGTGAGAAGAGGCTCTCCGATGGAAATTTTCTCAAAGGCATCCGCATATTGGGATACCTCTTCACTAAGATCTGTGTATTCAAGACCGTTCATCAGGTGAGTCGGCTGAATGACAAGCTTCTTAACGCCGTTTTCGATTGCACGGTCGAGAGCCTGTTTCACATTGTCGATTTCCTCGCCGTCGCGGTTCTTTACATGGTCGATTATGATCTGGCTCGTGAAGGCTCTGCGTACGCTCCACTCCGGAAATGATTTTTCAAGGACATCCTCTATGGCTCCGATGGTATTGCAGCGATTATCGTTGTAGCTTGTTCCGAAACTTACAACTAAAAGCTCGTTCTCGCCTATGTTATCCTGATTTCTGGGATTGTCTTTTGATGCGTCGCCGGTCTCATAGTTCTCTTCTTCAGCTTCTTCGGCCGCGGATGTGTCTGCGATTGAAGCATCGGAAACGGAATCATCGGCTTTTTTCTTTTCGGAGTCTGATTCTTCTGTTGATGCCGTGCTGTCAGCTGCTGCAGACTCTGCAGCAACCGGCTCGGCTGATTCGGTTGTCGTAGAAGATGAGCCGCCGCATGCTGCAAGCGATGCAATGGTCATAGTAGTGATGAGTAAAGTAGCAAGTGCTTTTTTCATGATTTCCTCCAAAAAAACTAACAGGACAGGTTGATGGTTACCGCAGAGCTGCTGCCGGATAATACTCGCAGAATTCTTATGACGTAAGTCCTCAACTGTCTGCGCAAAGTGGATACGGCACTGCCTCGGGCCATAAACCGGTGTCAGAGAGTTCTCGGGATGAACGTTTTCAGATGTATGATTGACCGGAGTCGCTGATTCTGACAGAAAAAACGCCTCCATCACACAGATGGGGGCACCAACAAAAAGCCGTCCGAGACGACTTGTTATAGCGCAACCAAATCCACGTGGTCCGGGGACAGCAGTCCCTGCACTGATAACCGGCAGGTTTCCTGGCTTATGGGGATGCGGTATATCCGCCCGTTTCAAGCTGCCTTCCCGGCTTTTTGCCAGTGACCGCGCAAATGCGCATCGCTTAAAACTCCCCAATCACAGTGACGGGTTCGTACAGGATTCACACCTGTTTCTCTTTTACCCTGATGCATGAGATCAGGCACCGGTTATACATTTTATAGATCTGCCGAGTTAACAGACAGATTTTTCCGCTACATTATAGCATTTTTCTTCGGATATTCACAGTCATTATTTTCATTTCCGCAGACTGTCATCCTGTGATCTTATTTGGGGTGAATCCTGATAGTTATGAAAGGGGTATCTGCCCGAAAACAGTGACACAAATATTTCGGGAGAGATACTTGTAACTGATGATACTGCTCAGCCTGCAATAATTGAGGGTACAGGCGATGAACCCGATACCGCTGAGCCTGTAATTGATGAGAAAATTCTTTCCGCTCAGGTTGCGGGAGAGTATTCTGCCGGCAGTATGTATTATTGTGCCGATCTTACTCTGTTTCTGATGCTCCATGCCTATAAGCACTTTCTGCACAGCGGAGTCGGAATACGCCCTATGTGTGATATCGGTCTGTTTGCCGAAGCGTACGGCGACGGGATAGACTGGAAGACGGTGCGAAGAAAACTGACGTCAGTAAATGCATTTTATTATGCGAGAGCGCTGCTAAGGATAATTGAGATATATGTGCTGCCGGGAGCAGAATTCTTTACAAATATTAATGACTGGAATATTCAGGAAATTAATGTAGAACCTCTTCTTGAAGATTTATTTGCCGGCGGAGTCCACGGAGCATCTTCCGTTTCCCGCCTGCACAGCAGTAATATGACGCTTCAGGCCGTTCAACGGAGGAGAAGTCTTAGCAGAGAATCCGAAAGCAAAATGGGCAGGAATTATTTCTGCACCCACGGAATTCTGGAAACATCTGCTTGGTTCTGTGTTCCTTCCGTATGAAAATATGAAGGCTCGTTACCCCTATCTTAAGAGAGCACCGTTTCTTCTTCCCGCTGCATGGATACAACGTATAGCGCGCTATATATCGGAGCCGGGTCTGAAAGGTAAAGAACCCGGTGTTTTGGACAGTGCTTCCGCTAGTGTTCGAATAGGACAGGAGCGGATTAAACTTCTCGAACAGTATCATATAATAGAAAAGAACTGATATATTCAAGTATATGTGATGAGGACGCATTTGCACGACCATGATGCTGTAGCGCGGCAGCGGTAAGACGGATCCGCGATCCGCTTTTGTACATTCTTGCATTTCTTATCAGTTTTTCACATTAATAGTTTGTCATCCTGACGAACTTAAAAAAGGTGATGAAAAGCAGTTGAAAACAGACCAAAATCAGCGTATCATGCTGAATTGGAGCATTTTCATGTAGACACAGAGGTGTGAGAATGGCAAAGATAAGGCCGGAAGAACCAAAACCCAAAAAGACACTCCTTATGAGTGTGGTCGAATTTTTTAAGAGTTTAAAGAAACCGTTCAAAAGAGCAAAAAGCCAGCTTGAAAATGAAAGAATAAAGAAATATACCGATAAGATTCAGGGCATGGATAAGAAACAGGGAGGCAGGCTGCTTGCCGGACTCGCAGGCGTTTTCCTTTTGATTATCTACCTGCTCCTCGTTCATGTTTACTCTGACCGTTTCATTGACGGGACGATTATTAACGGCATTGACGTCGGAAGCAAGACCCCAGAGCAGGTCGAAGCGCTTCTTGAAAAGAGAATAGAAAGCTATACGCTGTCACTGACTATGAGGAGTACCAAAGCTGCTGCCGATTATGCAGCGGAAGTGCAATCCATCGGTCATGAAGAGCCCGAGCAGGCTGCTGACGGAGCAACCGAAATCATAGCTCCGGTATATGCAGCGGCAGGTGATACAAGCGTTAAGCAAATGAGTACTGAGTCTCATGATTCGGAAGAAGTGATTGAACCGGTACCCGCCGAAGACAGCGCGGAAACCGTTTCGGTATCCTCTCCCGCTGATGAATCCGTTTCCGATATGTCGTTGACGGACGAATCCCTCAGTGATATGACAACCGCAGAGGAAGCAGCTCTGGCGGCGTCTGATAAGAAACAGGAAAAGGCAGCGGAAGAAAAGACGCCGGAAGAGAAAAGTAAGGAATCTCAGGATGTTGCATATAACGACGTCGTAGTGGAGAAAATTCCGGGTGTGATGTTCGATTATACCTATATTCCGAGCGGAGAGGTCGCAGAGATTCAGGCAGCTCAGAATCCCTTCCTGTGGATCATAGGTAAATTAGGTTATAAGAAGGAATATACTGTAGCTTCCGCTACGGAATATGATGAGAAAAAGCTTTCGGCGAAGATTACTTCCCTGAATGAAGCAGATGCAGAAAAGCAGACTTCTCCGACCAACGCCCAGATCATTCTGAAGAATGATAATACCTTTGAAATCATTCCGGAGACTTACGGAACGGCGCTCGATACCGAAGGCCTGATCAAACTGGCCAATAAGGCGGTAAAGAGTAGTACGGAGGAAGTAAATGTAGCGGAGGATGAAGAGCTCTATGAGCAGCCGGTAGTTATGGCTACGGATGAGGGTCTTGTTAACCAGGAGGAAGCTCTCAATACTTTCCTGAACACGGAAATCACATACCAGCTTCCGGGCGGCGAGACACGTGTGCTCGGACGTGACACGACGAGTCAGTGGGTATCTCTTCAGGATAACGGCTATTACTACATAGACGAAGCGGCCATTGCGGATTGCGCTGCCAAGTACGCCGCCGGTCTTGCCGGTGAATTTAATGTTCTTCGTGATACTCGTGATTTCGAGTCCACCAATGCCGGAGTTATTCAGGTCGACTGTGACTTGTACGGCCGCGTCATTGACGAGGAAAAAGAAGCTGCGAAAATAACAGAAGAGCTTCTGAGTTACACCAGCGAGACGAGGGAACCGATTTACTCCATGAATAATCTGGAAAGGGATCCCAGACTCGGCGGCACATATGTCGAAGTCGACAAATGTGATCAGACCGTTTACTATTATGAGAACTACGAACTGCAGATGGCTTCTGAATGTGTTACGGGAACCGAGACGAGTCCCTCCCGCTACACTCCTACCGGCATATATTCCATTTATATGATGGAAAGAGGCAGAACTCTGAGAGGCGCACAGCAGGCAGACGGATCATACGCTTATTCATCTTATGTTAACTACTGGATGGCTTTTAACGGCGGAATCGGTCTTCACGATGCGACATGGAGAGATGACTTTGGAGGAAGCATATACTGGTACAGCGGTTCGCACGGTTGCGTCAATCTGCCGTACTGGGCTGCTCAGGAGCTCTACAGTATGGTTGATATAGGCACCACAGTCATAGTGATAGATTATTGATAAAAAGTCAAAGAGCTGTCAGAAACACTTTGCGCAGTTGTCACGAGTAGCAATACTCTGAAGCGGAGATGTGATTTATGGCAGCTCTTATTTTATCTGTTTGAATTCTTTCGATCTGAGAAGAATGGATTGAAAATGAATTTTTTATCGCTATGATAGGATTTATGTAATATAATAGTTCTCGGTGCGAAATGTATTATCCGGAAATAGAGGTAGAACTATGGCGCGGAGGAGAAAACGAGGAGGATCTATAGTGGAGAAGGTTTTCATACAGTCCTTCTTTACTACAGTCCTCTCCACTATGGCATTTTGCATCGGCCCGATGGTCGATGGAATGATGATCGGAAACTTCATGCATACCGATGCCGTAGCGGCATATGGTCTGGCGGGACCGAGCATATTTGTTTTCTCAACAGTAGGGGCTGTAATTGCCGGAGGATCCAGAAATATCGTTTCCCGACTCATAGGAAACGGCAAGCTCGATGCAGGAAACAGAACTTTTTCGATGGCTTTTTTTCAGTCGGTAGGCATTTCTGTTATAATGAGCTGCATCACCATTCTTTTCAGCGGTCAGATAGCGTTCCTGCTCGGAGCAAGAGGCTCTCTCTCCGAACTCGTCGGTCCTGTACGGGGTTATCTGATCGGATACGCATTGGGAGTGCCGGCTTCAAACGGTGCCAAAGTATTGTCCTCTTTCATGCAGATGGATGGCGACGGAAAGCGTGTCATCAGATCTGTCATAGTAATGACGATAGTTGACGTGATAGGAGATATTCTTGTAGTCTTTGCTTTTTCCGGCGGAATGCTGGGCATGGGTATCGCTACCGCTATCGGAAATTATTTTTCCCTTGCCGTTCTTCTGCTTCATTTTACTAAGAAAAACACAATGCTGAAGCTTGATATAAACAATCTCGCATGGCACCGGGCTCGCGATATGATCTGGAGCGGTCTGCCTGTCGGCATATCACGTATCGGTAATACTATTAACGGTCTTGTGATCAACCATCTTCTGGCTATCACAGCTACCAGCAACGCCGTTGCGGCATACGGAGTGCAGAGATCTGTCGACAGTCTTTTTAATGTTTTCTATCTGGGGGCGGCTGAGACCGTCTGGATGCTGTCCAGTATATATTATGGTGAAGAAGACAAGAATGCTCTGAAAGAATTGATCAAGTCGACTTATTTTATCGCGGCACCTATCATCCTGGTCATAGCTTTTATACTTCTCATAGGAGCCCCGTTCTTTACAAGGGTTTACCTGAATATCTCAAACCCGACCGCTTACACTATGGCTACGGGGGGCGTGAAATGGCTGGCTATCGCAATGCCGATGCTGCTAGCTGCCTACTGTTTCGACGATTATCTGATGGGTGTCCGTCGCTTTCATCATGCCAATATTTACAGCTTTCTCCTGGAGTGCGGGATTAGTGTGCCTGTCGTGCTTGTGCTGGTCCGTTGTTTCGGCGGCAGGGGGGCCATAATGGCCAGACCGTTCACCGCTTTCTTTGCACTTCTGGTTGGGTACGCTTATATTTTCAGACAGTACGGAGATAGTCTGCTTGATAAAGCTTTGCTTCTGTCAAGAGATTTCGGTTTCGCGGCGGGAAAAGAACTCGAGCTCACCGTAGAATCTCTTGAGGAAGTAATGGTCATGTCCCGCCTTGCGTCTTTGTTCGCTGAGGAGAACGGAGTTGACGAGAACAAGGTATATTTTTTGGGACTGGCAATCGAGGAGATGGCCGGAAATATAATTCAGCACGGATTTATAGAGGGAAAAGAGAATTATGTAGATATAAGAATCCTGATCAAAGAGGATGAGATTATACTTCGAATCCGGGATAACTGCAGACCTTTTAATCCCAAGGAACAGTATGAAATGCTTAAGGACGCCAAAGATCCGATGAAGAATATGGGAATACGAATGATTGTAAAGATGGCGAAGGATGTTGTTTATCTTAATACGATGAATACGAATAACCTGATCATACATATTTAACAGGAGAATGTCTTATGAATATAACGAAGAATAAAATAAAGACGGAGGAAGGTATTGAATTGGTGGCGGCTATCGATGGGAGAATCGATGCTTCGAACGCCGAGGAGCTTCTGGATGCGCTTAGCGGAGATCTGAAACGGGTCAAAGTTCTTAATTTGGATTTCAAAAAGGTGGAGTATGTCTCATCGGTAGGTATCCGCAGTCTTCTGATTCTCTTCAAACAGATGAGGCGTCAGAATGGGAGAATGGAGATATCGAATATTAATGAACAGGTCAGAGAAGTGCTGAAGCTGATCGGTCTGATGGAATTTATTAAACCCGATAAATGAATCGGTCATAATCAGTTGACGTATTCAGAGAGGTTATTTGAACAGACTGCCGGAAGATACGGAAGATATTACAATCACGCAGTGTTTGAGCTGCATAAAGAAAAGCCCTCGAAAACAGGATGTTTTCGAGGGCTTTTTCATAGCGAGAGGGGGATTCGAACCCTCGACACCGCGGGTATGAACCGCGTGCTCTAGCCAGCTGAGCTATCTCGCCATGCCGTATTTTTCAACGCTTGATTATTATATAATTCTAAAACGATTCTGTCAATAAAGGTTTTGCAAAAATGTAAGGAAAATATAATTAAATTCCGAATGAGATTCTCGGAATGCCGCTTTTTTGAGATGGATGCCCTATATTGGCTATATGGATTCGGA
>CAMYVI010000113.1 GCA_947302185.1 uncultured Lachnospiraceae bacterium | reverse complement strand
ATACGCACTCATATGTGGCCACTTACTCTGCGTGCCGTCCCAAAATCCCGGGAGGCAATAATTGTATGTATGGCGGATAAGTGGTGTTCACTGCAGGAGACCGTATTCATGAGAAAGAAATAAGTTTGATACTTCTGGGGCTGCTTTTGGCAGCCCCGTTTATCTCGGCTGCGAGAGGGGGCACCGCTGAGTTTGAGGCGGAGGCAACTGAAATGAAAGGAGGAGAAAGTGCGCACAAGAAAATCAATTGATTTTATTAAGTGGAGAGATAATCTGCTGGCAGTGCTCAGCAAAATACTGTGCTTTTTACTGCTAGGTATTGTGTTAACAAGTTGTGCCAGCGAATCTGGTGACATCCGCGGCGCTTGGCAACTGACTTCTTCAGTTAGAACGGATTCCGATGAGAGTACACAAGTGACACGTGGGAAAGCTTATAAATCTGATAATAACAATGACACTGCCTCACAAGCCACCCTCGAAGCAAGATTCCTAAAAGTCGGTAAAGCGGATGCCATAGTCCTTATATGCCAGGATAAGACCATGGTCATCGACTGCGGCGAGGAGGATGACGGAAAGGAAGTCCTTGCCTACCTGAAGAGCCGCGGAGTCAAAAAAGTTGATGTGCTCATGATCACTCATTTTGACAAGGACCATGTCGGTGGGGCCGACACCCTTGTGGAGGGAATCAAGGTAGAGAGTGTGCTTTTGCCCGCCTACACAGGCAGCGGAACTGAGTACACGGACTTTATGGAAGCACTCGGAAAAGCAGGCATAAATCCGGAAAACGTGACTGAAAACATGAATCTGACTCTTGGAAGCGCCTCAATTCTTGTCGAGCCTCCTGCTTCCTATGAGATCCCTGCAAATGTCGAAGAATACGACAATGATTTTTCTCTCATCGCTACTGTAGAGTTTGAAGGAAAACGCCTCATTTTTACAGGAGACAGCGAGAAAAAGAGAATTCGGGAGTGGCTCGCGGGCGGATCCGCAGCAGAGTGCGATGTGCTCAAAATCCCGCATCACGGAGTATACAACAAAGCGCTGGAAGAACTTTTGAGTGTGACAAAACCATCTCACACAGTGATCTGTGATTCCAAAAAAAATCCGGCAGATGCGAAAACACTTGAACTGATAAGAAAGATCGGAGCCGACTGCATGCAGACACAGTACGGCGACATTACGATTTTGTGCAGTCGTGACAGTATTGAAATCCATCAGTGACGATTCTGCGGCACCATCCGCAGAGTGTCCGCCTGATCGAAAGTATCTTTATCTTTTACTGAGATTGTGTATAATGTGAGTGGATATTGCACAGTATATCTACTGTAGTCACTAAATCTGCGATATGGCATGCTCACCGATCGCGTAGGGTGTACATCGGACTTAATACCATAAAAACATTGAGATGAAAGTCTTATTTTCAGAGATTCGAAGGAAAAAGGCGGGCTAATTATGAAAAAGTATAAAGCAGATAAAACAGTAGACGTAAACGGCGTAACTCTTCACTACGCGGAATGCGGCGCAGGTCGCCCCGTTATTCTGATACACGGAAACGCTGAGGATCATAACCTTTTCGGCACGGTGATAGGACAGCTGGCAGCGGCGGGTTACCATGTCTATGCTCCGGATTCACGCGGTCACGGTGCAAATGTGCCCCTTACCGAGTATCACTACGCCGACATGGCGGAAGACATCTATCAGTTCATTAAAGCCATGGGGCTCGAAAGACCTGCTCTGTACGGCCACAGTGACGGCGGCATCATAGCTCTTCTTTTAGAGCTGAGCCACCCCGGCACGCTCGGGATTATGGCAGTAAGCGGCACGAACCTGAAACCTGAAGGAATTATACCGTCCTTCATTGAGGAGTACACGGAACTCAATCGAAAGAAGCCGGACCCTCTGGTCACTCTGATGCTGACGGAGCCCCACATTGATCCGAAGTCTCTGAAATCCATAACCATTCCGGTGCTGGTCACGGCGGGCGATGATGATCTGATCCTCCCGGAGGAGACCTGGCTTCTCGCGGAGAGCCTGCCCGACTCGACGCTGGTGTTCGTGAAAGACGCGGATCACGGAAGCTATATAGTGAACAGCGAGATCATGGGCGATATGCTGATCAAGTTCCTGGATAAAGAGTGGAATTAGCCTGCAGGAGCAGTGACCTCCCCCCTGTCTGAGAAAAAAAGTGCGGTCGACCGCACTACATATAAAGGAGAAAGTATGACTGATTTAACAAAACAAATGCTCGAAAAACTGAACGAATTCTTTGAGGAGGAGAAGCTCCTTAGCCATGCTGCCCATGTCGTCCAGTTCGACATGGAGACAGTGTGCCCGCCTAAAGGCATGGAGCTGGCAGGCGAGACGCAGGCTTATCTGTCCAACAAGATTTTCAAGATCCACCGCGAGCCTGAGTTCCTTTTGGCAGCCGGCTGGCTTTACGATCACCGCGATGAGCTTGATGTGTATGACCGGGCGCTGGCTGAGCAGCTGCACCGCGAAGACATGAAGATCCGCAATATCACCCCGGAGCAGGACCGCGAGTTCTCGAAAATCTACAACAAGGCATATGCCGACTGGCTGAAGGCTAAACAGGCCTCTGATTTCTCGCAGTTTGCGCCTTCCCTCTCCGCAGTTCGAGATGTAGAGTTCAAGCGTGTCGAGCTCATGGATGAGAAGAGCCTGGTCGTCTATGACAATCTGCTGGATACCTACGAGCGCGGAATGACATCAGAGAAGCTGGATGAGGTATTCGGCAAATGCCGCGAGCGCCTTGTCCCTCTCCTTAAGAAGATCAAGGCAAGCAAGAAGGTCATTCGCACAGATTTCTTAAAGCGCACTGTCGATGACAGGACCCAGGAGAGAGCGGTCAAATACCTGCTTGGTGTGATCGGCTTTGATTTTGAGCGCGGCGGATTCTCGACGACGGAGCATCCTTTTACGGACAGTATGGGACCGGACGATGAGCGTGTGACAACGCATTTCTTCCCGAACAACTTCCTCTCCAGCATGTACAGCACGATCCATGAGGGCGGACATGCGCTGTTCGATCAGAATCAGCCCCGCGAACACTGGAATCACAATATTACCGGCGGCAAGACCATGGGCCAGCACGAGTCCACGTCCCGCTTCTACGAGAATATTATCGGAAGATCTGAAGCCTTCATTCACCTGGTCTTCCCGAGAATAAAAGAGATCTTCGGTGAAGTACTGGCGGATGTTTCCGAGCGGGAGTTCTATGAGGCTGTGAACTGTGTATCGCCGTCCTGCATTCGCACGGAAGCAGATGAATTCACTTATATCTTCCATATAATGATCCGCTATGAGATCGAGAAAGCAATCGTCGCGGGCGAGGTGAGTATCGACGATCTGCCGAAGATCTGGAATGACAAGTATGAGGAGTATCTCGGGATCCGTCCTGCAAATGATGCCGCCGGCGTACTCCAGGATGTCCACTGGACCTCGGGCTTCGGCTATTTCCCGACATATGCGCTCGGCAACATGTATAACGCGATGTACAGTAACCGCATGCGGGAGGAATTTGACCTGAATGCCGCAGTAGCTGCCGGCGACTTTGAGAAGATCAACGGATGGATGAAGGAGCATGTCTGGAAGAAGGCTGACATTCTGGCTCCGGCTGATTGGATCCGCGATATCACCGGCCGTGAACTCACGCCGGACGATTTCCTTGATTATCTGGAGGATAAGTATTCGAAGCTGTATGAGCTTTGATAATTACCTGCGATAACTCCCCACTCACAGAGACAGGAACGGTCAGAGACTGACCTTTTACATGTGCGTGGGGAGTTTTATTATATTAATTCCGGGTCTATCTGTAGTATAATAACAGAGTGATAAAGCTGTGCGGGCGATTGTACCCGATAAGCGATGAAACAGGGGGTCCTCATGAAAGACGTGTCAGTTTTCCCAGCCAGATATAATTTGATCAAGCTTTACAGAAAAGCTGTGCATGATTCCGATGCGGATGAGAATATGGGCGGCTCAGAAATTATGCTGGCTATGGATTATTTTGATGCGCTGGAAGTGGATGAATTTCACTCTGACACAGAAAAATTCAGCAAGTTTATGGGGCTGAGCATCTACGAGGATCTGACAGAACACGATGTTGCTATGCAGAGCATTCCTCTTTACTGCCCGGAGATCACTGAAGAATTGGCAGCAGAGTACTGCTGTCATAACAGCTGCTTTAAGGACCCATTCGATAAAAATTCCGGTGAGTATCGTTATTTTGGAATGATACAGGTCTACATCACTCCGGAGATTCTGATGCGGCTCAACCGGGAGCATCTGAAAGAGACAATAATGGATGATTTCGGATACCTTAGCATCTACAATGCGTTTTTTAAGGATCTGCACATTTTGATGTCTGATTTCGTGAGTAAGCGGTTCAAAGAGGAGGATCAGGGAGATTTCTGCTATCGCGTCTATCAGTCAATGTCGGTAGGGGACTTTGTTGTTGCCATCAGATGCAATAATCCGGAAGTTCCCTTTGAAGTTGCCTCCATGCTTCGCAGGCGCAAATATGAGCTGGAAAGGCCTGCCGAGCACAGAAGTATTCACGAAAGCAGCGTGGAAAAGGAGCTTTGTACGAACTTTGTCTTTTACAAGACATACACACTCATGAGTCTGAATACGCACATTATTCCGGTGTCCTCTGATTCCGAAGATGCACCGGATATAAGTGTCGATTCTGAAAAGAGGAGATTTGTTCTCCGCTGTGTGCTCTCCAATAAGTATTGGAGCCATGAGAAAGATATAGAAGAGAAATATAAGCCTGGGCAAAACCTGAAAAGTTCATCTTATCTCAGACTCAACGGACGATATGACTTCACGGTAACGCTGAGTGAACAGGCATTTCTCTACATTCATCCCAAGCTTGTCAGGTATAAAATCGGCAGCCCGAAGCCGGAATCTTCATCCGAAGATGTGGCAGTAAAGACGGATCCGGATGAGAAAAAGATATGTGATTACATAATATCTCTCATGAAGGACAAGTATATTTCGTATGTCAATGAGAGGTTCCTGTTTAGGGCGAGCACAAAAGCGATAGAAGCGGAGAATTATAATGACGACATTCGGCTTATAGAGCCGGAGGACGGATTTTTATTTGCAAATGAAATTATCGCTGCAAAACTATCATCACTCTCGGAAAGAATACACAAAGCGTACTTGCGTGTGCTTCGTATAGATACGTCCAGGCGAAGCATTATGTACAATATGCACCTTTTAGAGAGAATTAACAGCATATGCAATTCGATCAACGGAACATCTGATTCCAGAATTTATTGCAGCATCATAATCAGGCAGATCGAGATAGCGCTTGACTGTGTAAATTATTACCTGTCACTGATCGGTGTTCCTGATGTAAAATCCGATGCTTGCGGGCAATGGATGTACAGTGATGATTCGGGCAGGAAGAGTCTCGCGGAATGTACAACTGACGAGTATGACGAAATAATCGCAGCGCTCGACAGCGAGCTGAAGGCAGCGCTGGAATATATTAATTCTTTTGGAAAGTTCATACTTGACAGTTCACTGCAGTCTCTTCAGACACCGCACTTTAACCTTGAGACACATGTAAGCGTAGAAAAAGTGCTTCTTAGCTACAGCTATTTTGTACACAGCTTTTTAAATTGGTACGGAAAGACGGAACTGAACCGGACAATCAACGGCACACAGTCAGGTTTTTATACATTGATGGTTCCTCAGCCGATGGAAACTTCACTGACAACGAAGACATTATTTAATTGGAGAAAGGACGAGTCCCTCAAAAACCGGCTTCTTGTAGTCCTGTGCCCTTCATTCAGCGACCTTACGGACTTTTCGGCATCCATCGGTATCCTTATGCACGAGATAGCGCACTCTCTCAGATATGAGCCGAGAAGTACCCGCAATAAGATGATGCTCAGATATACAAGTGAATTATTGTTCGATCAGGTGTCTATGAGTATTATCTGGGATCTGCGCAAGCTTATACCGCGGCTTAACAATTATAGTTACTATACTGAGCAATTTAGGAAATGTCTTGCGGATGTGTATGCAAAGTACATAGGTCTTGCTGAAGAAGAAGTCAGTGAGCTCGGCTTTGCCAATCTCATGGGGGAAATTGACAGCAGATACAGAAACTTTGTCTATTCAGTCGAATATTTATCTAATCTCAGGAGATATCTCGAAGAGCTGTTTTCTGACTATACTGTTTTCAGCAGCATAAAAAATAAAGGGGTAATGGAGGCTGCAAAATCTCTTTATCAGCTTTTCTTCAGCGGGACGAGACCAAAGTGGTCAAAAGAAGAGGCCTATGCAGCATATGAAGGATTGCTGAACAATCTGGATGAGCTCCCACTCGATGAAATGGCGTCAGATGATGAATCGGCAAAAACACATAGAACGATTCTGCAGCTGTATGACCACCTCGTTAATTTCTATCAGGGTCCTGAAGATCTGATCGATGAAAAGGACTTCCTGGAACTGTGCATGAACACGGCGAAATTTGAATTTGAGCTTGACGTGACAGTTCGAAGGCTCCTCATGGAACAGCAAAATCTTGTGAACAGCAGGAAAATTGCGAGATTTCTTCAGGTTGGAATATATGCCGACCTTGATGGGAGGGAGAAGGGATTTATCAATTTCGCTGAATCACATATCGTGTCGTCAATGCCTTCCTCTCTGATGATCGTGAACAATATGACGGATGTTTACCGCGAGGTCACGAGTGACCTCTATATGGTGAAAGTTCTTGGACTGACCCCCTACGGCTATCTGAATTTCTTTACGAGAAATGTACCAGTCGATGACATTATGGCTGAGACATACGCAAAGCGGTTCTGCATGGTATTATATGCTCTGGAGAGTGAGAAAAGCGGAGGCAGTGATATTGACTGGAATCGGGTGTGGATTGATTTTTATAAATCGGTCTGCGGACATTTTCTGCGCTTTGTTCATAAATATGAGGATGCCCGCTATAGCTGCATTCTTGAGGGAGAGATAGAAGTAGAAGGATCGCCGGAGAAATCCGAGATAGCAAATTATCTTAAGGAACTTGGCGATAAGGTCAGTTCCTGCATAGATGAGACTGAGCAGGACATAATTGTTGATAATCTAGATATGATAGCTGTCTGCGCATCTGCCATTCAGGGAAGCCTGAATCCCGTCAACGGCAAAGACATCAAGAAAGAACGCGAGATGTTCCTTGGTGAACTCCTGCACTGCCGGTATCTGTGCAGTAACCTTAGTTCGCTCATATATGCCCACAGAGAACTGCTGCAGAGCGTATATGCATTTGATTATCTTGCGGAGGATCTTTTGGTCGGAGCGAAAAATCTCAGTAAACTCCATGATGAGTTTGTTCAGTCAGAGATGTGGAAGTATTGCATTTATATAGCTGAATCTTATAATGAGACTACAGTCGGGCAGGCAGAGTACCTGAATCAGAACCGCCTTATGACCGAATTCGTTTTAGATATGAATTACAGTATGCTTTACAGCAACGCTTTTGAGATCGCCGATTGACTGTAAGACGGTAACAGTTCAGATAGGCTGCATCTAACAGTTCGTTTCTCCGGCAGCAAAGCATCCATCTTCGTGAGAAAAGCATTGTAAGTCCGACCGAGAGATCAGAAAATGCTACAGCATTTTCTAAGCTCGCAGAGAAGGACTTACGCTTTTCGATGAAGATGATGTTTGCGCCGGATTATGAAACTTCCCTGCAGCCTGTCTGAACTGTCACGTCAGATGAAGAATAATCTTAAAGATTTTTATAGTGGCGCTTGAACAGCACATGGTTTTATGGTAACTTATTGTATAACTATATAAATGTGGCATATGACCACCAGTCACACAGGAGGTTCAAGATGGCA
>CAMYVI010000112.1 GCA_947302185.1 uncultured Lachnospiraceae bacterium | reverse complement strand
TCCACAGAGGTAAGGACATCGAGGAAGTCGGCAAGCTTGACATGATTCTCGGTACCGTTCAGGAGGAGACAGGCGACTTCATCGTTAACGAGAAGGATAAGATTATTACCCTTACCGAGCACGGTGTTAAGGAAGCTGAGCGCTTCTTCCACATCGATAATCTTGCGGATTCCGACAATGTCGAGATTCAGCACTGCATCATCACCGCCCTTAAGGCCAATAACCTTATGATGAAGGACAAGGACTATATCGTTAAGGACGGCGAGATTGTAATTATCGACGAGTTCACCGGACGTATCATGCCCGGTCGTAGATACTCAGACGGCTTACATCAGGCAATTGAAGCCAAAGAAAACGTGAAGATTAAGCGCGAGTCCAAGACCCTTGCCACCATCACCTTCCAGAACTTCTTTAACAAATACGAGAAGAAAGCCGGCATGACCGGTACCGCTCTTACAGAGGAGCAGGAATTTAAAGATATTTACGGTATGGATGTTATCTCCATTCCGACTAATGTTCCGGTGCAGCGTGTCGACCTTGATGACGCCGTATTCAAGACCAAAAGGGAAAAATATCATGCAGTAGTGGAGGCTGTAAAAGAGGCTCATGCCAAGCAGCAGCCGGTCCTGGTCGGCACAATTACGATCGATGTTTCCGAACATGTCTCAAAGCTGTTAAAGAGAGAAGGCATTCCGCATACCGTGCTGAATGCGAAGTTCCATGAAATGGAAGCTGAAATCGTTGCGCACGCCGGTGAAGCCGGTGCTGTCACGATCGCGACGAACATGGCAGGCCGCGGTACCGATATCAAGCTTGACGATGTCTCAAGAGCAGCGGGCGGTCTGAAAATCGTCGGAACGGAGCGCCATGAGTCGAGACGTATCGATAATCAGCTCAGAGGTCGTTCCGGCCGACAGGGAGATCCGGGCGAATCCAGATTCTATATTTCGCTTGAGGATGATCTTATGAGACTGTTCGGATCCGAGAGGCTGATGTCTGCATTTGAAGCTCTCGGCGTACCGGAAAATGAGCAGATCGAGCACAAGATGCTCAGCAATGCAATCGAATCGGCCCAGAAGAAGATAGAGGGCAATAACTTCGGTATCAGAAAGAATCTGCTTGAGTTCGACCGCGTCAATAATGATCAGAGAGAAGTTATCTACGAAGAGCGCCGCAAAGTCCTCGACGGAGAGAACATGCGCGATGTGATCTTCCAGATGGCTCACGCAGTCATCGACCGCAAGGTCGATATGTGTTTCGGAGAAGATATGGATCCGGCAGATTCCGAAGAAGGAATCCTCGAAATCAACCAGAATCTGCGTCCGATCATTCCGTTCGACCGCATCACTTCCGAGAGCATAAAGGGAATGAGCAAGAACCAGATCAAGCAGGATCTCAAAGAGAAGGCCGCAAAGCTGTATGAGGCCAAGGAAGCGGAATTCGACGACATGGAGAAGATCCGTGAGACCGAACGTGTCGTTCTGCTCAGAGTTATCGATGCGCGCTGGATGAACCAGATCGACGATATGGAACAGCTCAGACAGGGTATCGGCCTTGTGGGCTACGGCCAGATGGATCCGAAGGTCGAATACAGAATGATCGGCTTCGATATGTTCGAGGAAATGTCTCATAATATTCAGGAAGAGACACTCAGACTCATGTATCACGTGAGAGTCGAGCAGAAGGTAGAGCGCGAAGAGCAGGCCAAACCGATGTCGACGAACAAAGAGGAAGAGGGACCGAAGAAACCGGTCGTAAGGAAGAAGAAAAAGGTTTATCCGAATGATCCGTGCCCGTGCGGAAGCGGCAAGAAGTATAAGAACTGCCATGGCCTTCCGGGCATGCCGCCGCTCGAATAAATCATGTCAATGTGTTCGGATGCGTTATGCGGGGAGACATAACGCATGCGGCGTGTGGGAAGCGCTGCGAGGGGTTAAATAATGAGAGTATTAATTGTATACGCGACCCGAGGCGGGACCGCTGCGAAAGCGGCGTCCCTGCTGGGTAGCTATTTTAGTGACGTTAAAATTTGCGATTTGGAGAAGATGAAGCCGAGTCCGAAGTTTTATGACGCCGTTATTTTCGGCAGCGGAATACGATTCGGAACAATATACAAACCTCTTATGACATGGATGGATATGTACTGGGATGAAGTGAGACCGAAGGTGAAAGGGGTATTCATCTGCAACGCGCTGATGAATGAAGCTCCTAAGATCCTGCGGGAGAATTTCTCGCTGGAACTGCGGAACGGCTGCGTGATAGCGGAGAGTCTGGGAGGAGAGTTTGATATAGAAAAACTGACGGCTTCTGAAAGGGTCATGCTGAAACTTCGCAAGAAAGAGCTGGTAAGCGGAGAAGTGCGCGAATTCGTGCCTTGTCTGCAGCCGGACCGGATCAGGGCATTTGCGGAAGCGATGCTTGAAGCGATGGAAGAAAAGAGGATCCTGGATGTATAAATCATAAGGAAATGTTGTCAACGGGGCGCGGCGGGCATTTGCCTACGGCGCTCTTCTTTTCAATACAGGAGAAAGGAATTCTATGGCGGGAGGTATGAATGACACGCCGAGATCGGACCGGTTCACGATCGGCATCTTCGGCGTAACAAATGCAGGCAAGTCATCTCTCATAAATGCACTTACCGGGCAGGACCTGGCGCTGACCAGTCCGGTAGCGGGTACGACTACAGACCCGGTCAAAAAGTCTATGGAGCTTCTGCCGATCGGACCGGTCCTTCTCATCGACACAGCGGGTCTGGGAGACACGGGCGAGCTCGGCGGGGCAAGAATGGAGAAGACCTATGAAGAAATGAGGCGCTGCGATCTGGCAGTCATCGTTATTCCTGTTCAGACAGGTATCGGAAATGAGGAGAGAAAACTCGCAGAGAGGCTGAAAAAGGCCGGAATTCCGGCTGTAGCGGCGGTTAATTTCTGTGATGACGGAATACCCTCGGAGAATGTCCGGAGTTCATTTGCCGAGCTCGGGCTTCCTGTGACTTATGTATCCGCGATGACCGGGCGGGGTATCGAAGAACTGAAGAAGTCAATTACGGATAATGCGAAGTTCGACGGCCCGGATCTGGGTCTCATAAAGGGACTGGTCGGTCCCGGCGAGACCGCGGTGCTCGTCATACCGATCGATAAGGCGGCGCCGAAAGGCAGACTCATTCTGCCGCAGCAGCAGACGATCCGTGATCTGCTCGATCACAGAGCGATGGCGGTCATAGCTCAGCCCGAGACTCTTGAGACTGCGCTTGATAATATGAAAACGCCGCCGAAAGTCGTCATCACGGATTCTCAGGTGTTTGCCGAAGTGGCTGCGAAAGTGTCGGCTGAGATTCCCATGACATCATTTTCCATTCTTTTTGCAAGGCAGAAAGGAGATCTGCGCACTCTGAGGGAGGGCGCTGCCGTGATACGAAAACTTGAGGCCGGAGACAGGGTACTTATTCTGGAAGGATGTACGCATCACCGGCAGGAAGATGATATCGGAACTGTCAAGATTCCGCGACTCATACGAAAAGCGGCGGGGCAGGATATTCAGTTCGAATGGTACAGGGGCAATTCTCTGCCGGACAACTTTGAAGAATACAGCTTAATTGTGCACTGCGGCGCGTGTATGCTGAACAGAAGAGAGATGCAGTACCGCCTTCGAATGGCGGCGGAGCAGGATGTACCGATCACCAATTACGGCATGGCGATAGCTGAGGTGCTGGGAATTCTGCCGAGAGCGATGGAGCCGTTCGAATTGTTGACATGATGCTGTTATTTGTGCGGCTGCGATCCGCCGGAGGCTTTTATCTTTGACGTGGGTTTGCAACCCATGTAAGATCCTGATTTCACTATGCGTATTCATCTCATGATTGAAATCACGAGGATTTTGCGTCAGAGATGAAAAAGCCGGCGATAAGGGTGTTGATTACGGATAAGTTCACTGCTATACTCTTATTTCGCGAAGCGTACTTAATCATTCATAAAAACCAGATCTCAGATAAGCGGAGCGTTGTATATGAACTATAGAATAATCAACGGTAAAATTTTAAAAGGCGGTGACGAGAAGGTCCGTACAGTGCAGGAAGACCTTTTTGTTATCGACGGAAAAGTATATGAACATATGCCGGAAGACGCCGAAAACCCGGAAACGGAAACAGTCGATGCTGCCGGTCATCTGGTCATGCCCGGGCTCATTAACCTTCATACGCATGCATACATGACTGTTATGAGAAACTATGCGGATGATGTGGACTTTGAAGAGTGGCTTTTCAGACGCGTAATGCCTGTTGAGGACAGCCTTCCGCAGGAAGGTGCTTACTGGAGCTCGCTTCTTGCCTGTATGGAGATGATCCGAACGGGAACGACCTGTTTCAATGACACGCATATGTTCCGAGGCCGGTCTGCGGCAGCCGCAGCCTCTGCCGGCATGCGTGCTTTTATCGGGCGCGGGCTGGTAGGAGATGATCTCTACGGGAACGGACTGTCGAGATTCACGGATTGTCTTGAAGAACAGAAGGAATGGGAAGACTGCGGTCTCCTGAAATTCGTGCTTGCGCCTCACGCTATATACAGCTGCTCCGTACAGCTGCTTGAGCAGGTCGCAAGAGAGGCAGAAGAGAGGAAAATGCTGAAGCACACTCATCTGTCCGAGAGCGATAATGAAGTCGCAAATTGTCTGAAACAGTATGGTAAGACGCCGGTGAAGCTGCTCTCGGATATAGGTTTTCTCGATGAGAAAACGATCCTTGCGCACTGCGTGAAGATGAGGGATGATGACATTTCCGTTATTGCCGACGCCGGATCATCCGTCGTTACCAATCCCGCGTCCAACGCAAAACTCGGAAACGGATTCGCGCCGCTCTCGGAGTTTACATCCAAAGGTGTCAATATATGCCTCGGCACGGACGGTACATGCAGCAATAACACGCTGAATATGTTCCGCGAGATGAATCTCGTTTCATTACTTCATAAGGGGATAACCGGGGATTCAACGGCGCTGCCGGCGGACCGGGTCGTTCGCATGGCCACCGAAAATCCCGCTGCGGCAGTCGGCATGAAAGATCGGCTCGGGACGATAAAAGACGGGGCGTGCGCAGACCTTATATTCATCGATCTGAATGAGCCCTCAATGTTTCCGAATAACAATATCGTGTCGTCCCTCTGTTACTCGGCGAACGGCTCGGAAGTCGATTCAGTCATGATAGACGGCAGGTTTGTCATGAGAAAGCATGAGTTTATGACAATCGATGCGGAGCGTGTCCGTTTTGAAGTGCAGAGGGTGGTCGACCGCTATCTCGGGTAATTACCGCCTGTGAGAAAGGAGAATTTAATGAGCAATATCAGAAACACAGAACTTGCGCCTGAAGGCAGAAAAAAAATCGAATGGGTACGTTCTTTCATGCCGGCTCTATCCGGAATTGAAAAGCAGTTCGAGGAGGAGCAGCCGTTCAAGGGTCTCCGGATTGCTGTCTCCGTGCATTTGGAGGCAAAGACGGCCAATCTCGGACTGGTCCTCGCCAAAGGCGGTGCGGAAGTTTATCTCACAGGATGCAACCCGCTGTCGACACAGGATGACGTGGCGGCCGCCATCTCCGAAATGGGCGTGGAGACTTACGGAAAATACGGCGTCAGCGCACAGGAGTATGAGGATCTTCTGGCCGAGACGCTGGCCTGCCATCCGCATCTTATAGTAGATGACGGCGGCGATCTTATCAATCTGCTCGGCGGCAAATGCCGCGAGTATGCAGACTGTCTGATCGGAGGATGTGAGGAGACTACTACCGGTATACACAGACTGAAGGCAAGAGAGAAAGAAGGAATTCTTCCCTGCCCGATGATGGCAGTCAACGATGCGAAAGCCAAGCATTACTATGACAACAAGTACGGCACCGGCCAGTCGGTCTGGACGGCTATCATGGATACGACCAACCTGATAGTGGCAGGCAAGACTGTTGTCGTAGCAGGTTACGGCTGGTGCGGTAAGGGTACCGCCATGAGAGCCAAAGGTATGGGAGCTGACGTGATCGTGACGGAAATCGATCCTTTCAAGGCGTTAGATGCCACTATGGACGGCTTCAGGATCATGCCGATGGATGAAGCGGCAAAGGTGGGGGATATATTTGTCACCGTGACCGGCTGCAAGGATGTCATTACTGAGAAGCATTTCCGGATCATGAAAGACCAGGCCGTTCTCTGCAACGCCGGACATTTCGACTGTGAGGTGGATGTGGCGACGCTGAGAAAGATTTCTGTTAAAGCGGAGGAAAGAAGAAAGAACATTATCGGCTATACGCTGCCGGACGGAAGAACACTTAACGTTCTCGGGGAGGGCAGACTGGTAAATCTTGCCTGCGGAATGGGTCATCCTGCTGAGATTATGGATATGTCATTTTCAGTACAGGCTTTGAGCCTTAAGTGGCTCGCCGAACATCGTGATGAGCTCACTCTTAAGGTCTACAATGTTCCGGATTCTATCGATGATGAAATCGGAAGATATAAACTTGCCGCGATGGGGCTTTCTATTGACACTCTGACGGCTGAACAGGAAGCTTATCTTAACGGCTGGACTGCCGAGTGATCAGTGACTTAACGGTATTTCAAGAACGCAGCGGCGTTCTTGAGTATGCGCGATGAAGACGATTGTTACCCTGCTCGCGTATCATAGACTTGCGTCACGAGTATGCGCGATGAAGAATAAAATAAGAAGGGCTGTCCTGCAGAGATCATGCACAGTTGAATACGGTCGGTAAATACCGCTGTATATCAGCCTGCTGTGTCTGAGCGGGACAGCCCTTTAAACATTTACATTTTTTCTGAATGCAGCACTGTTGCATTCATCCTGAATTAATCGAGTTTTAAGCCTTTCAACAGGTCGCCGAGGCTTGTGGTAAGCTTTTCGGACTTCGGAAGCTCTACCTTCTCTTCGCGGTCACGGTTGTGATCTCTGTCACGGTCACGATCGCGCGGTGCCGGCTTCGCATCTTCCGGAACTTCCTCAAGAGCCTTCATGGAAAGAGAAATCTTGCCGTCTTTAACGCCGATGACCTTGACCTTGACTTCATCGCCGACACTGAGCATTTCCTTCGGGTGCTTAAGTCTCTTGGTGTTGGTGATCTGTGAGATATGAACAAGGCCGTCAATTCCGTCACCGAGTGATACAAACGCGCCATAAGTCTGAAGAGAATCGACCTTGCCGTCCAGCACGGCACCTTCCGTGATAGCGGCTACTCTGGCGGCCTTTGCTTCCGCCCGTCTGTCGCGGAGTACGTCTCTTGAGCTGAGGATGAGTTTTCTTCCGTCGCGCTCTGCCTGAATTATACGTGCCGGGATGGTCTGTCCGACAAAAGAGGTCAGATCTTCGACATAGTCGAGGGCCAGCTTGGAAGCGGGTATAAATGCACGTACGCCGTCGATAAATGTTACGACGCCTCCCTTGACAGCTTCTTTGACCGTGACTTCAATCGGTGTCTTATTATCAAGCATGTCACCGAACTTTTCCCATGCAAGCGTTTCTTCTGCCTGCCGGCGATTCAGAAGGATATTTCCGTTGCCGTCATCAAGCTTGACTACGACAGCTTTCACTTCATCGCCCGGGTGCACCATCTCTTTGATGGAAAATGCGGGATCCGCTGAGTAATCTTTCGTGCGGATGATACCCTCTGCCGCATACTGCAGGTCTACAGTGACTTCTGTATCTGTAACTCCGACTACAGTACCTTCAAGAATATCGCCGACATTGATGTTTCTCATGGAAGAATCAATTTCGCCGGCATAATCCGCCATTGTCTCAACCGGAGCTTCGTCAGCAACAGGTTCCGCGGCAGTTTCTGCCGGAACATCAGCAGCCTCTGCCGGAACTTCAACAGTCTCTGCGGGAGCAGCGGCAGTTTCTGCAGGGACTTCTGCAGCTGTGATCTCCTCAATTGTTTCATTGGTCATATTCATCTCGTCCAT
>CAMYVI010000111.1 GCA_947302185.1 uncultured Lachnospiraceae bacterium | reverse complement strand
TCGGAACACATGCATTTGAGAAAATAGACGCCGTGGAACAGATTTTGCTGCCTGACAGCGTGAGAGGCGTCGGGACATTTGCCTTTTACGGCTGTCAGAATCTGCGGATGATATCTCTGACGGATAATACCCAAAGCTGGGGGACAGGAGCGATTTATTTCTGCGGGATGCTCACGGAAATACAACTCAAGGTGATTCGGAAGCAGTATTCTATTTTGAGGGATATGCTTGCCGATACGGATTTCGGACTGTACGTGAAGATTCATGAGGAAGAATGCGAGGCGGAGCTTTATTTTCCTGCTTTTACGCACGGTTTCGATGAGGATACCTATGCCAGGGCTTTTCATACGTGGATCGAAGGATGCGGCTTTGCCTACCGTGAGACTGTCATGCGGAACGGAATAGATTTTCGAGGATATGATCAGCTCTTTGACCGGGCTGTGGCAGACGGCGTGGGAGGTGTGCAGAATGCCGCAAATATAGCGCTCGCGAGGCTGATGTATCCCTGCAGTATGAAGGATTCAGCCGGGGACAAGTATAGCGGATATCTGACAGCACACGCTGAGGAGATTCTGCTGCGGCTCGTCGATCAGCGGGACAGAGAGAGAGCTATGTTCCTGCTTGATGCGGGCTATGTCTCGGCGGAGGCAGCCGAAAAGTCGGTTCTGCGGGCAAGCGGACAGGGGGACGCTGAGCTTGTCGGATTGCTGATGAGGCAGAGAGGGGACGTGCTGGCAGGGGAAGCGGATGAGGATGAATTTGATTTGGGAGAATTGTAAGCGGGCAGCTGCCGCATCGGACAAATGGAACTTGTCTCTGCCCGGGTCAGGTATTCCGGAGAGTGATCATGCATACAACAGAAAAATTGAGAGAAATTAGTGAAAAAATTTTGAATCAGACCCGAACGGATCTGTATCTGTCTCTGCACTTTTTAGGGGATGCTCTGGATTCGCTGCCCTGGGAGATGGATCTTTCAACGACAGGTATCGGGACCGATGCGGAATATATGCGCTATAATCCGCGATTCCTCATGCAGACATATGTGAATGAGCCGAAGTGGATGGCGAGAACGTATCTTCACATTATCCTTCACTGCCTTCTCCTCCATCCGATGTCGGAAATTCCCCGGACGGGAACAGCAACTGCACAGCCTGCCGATTCGAATGACCGATCTGTCCCGGATGAAATGCCGCTAAAGGGTTTTGAATTGCCGACACAGACGGTCCTCTTCATGAGTTTTTCAGAGTCTGAAAGGCAGGACAGGATACGCAGCGGTCCCGACCGTCTTCTGTGGAATCTGGCCTGTGATATCGCAGTTGAATCCATAATCGATTCCATGGAAGAATGTCCGGCCGTAAGCCGTGTTCTTCCTGATTTCCGTGCGCAGTGGTATGAAAAACTGGGTGCGGAGATAAATGTTCTGACAGCTGAGAAAATCTACCGTTACTTCATGGAGAACCTGCCGGATCCGGTTACCGAAGAAAAGCTTGTACTGGAATTTACGCTGTGCGACCACGAATTCTGGGAGGAACTTCAGGAAAAGAAGAAGGAAAATCCTGAAAGAGACGGGAATAGTGAGAGCAGTGACGACCGGCGGGAGTCGGAGGAAAAACGCAGGGAGGAACTCAAAAAGAACTGGCAGGATAAGTCGGACCGCATGATGGTCGAACTGGAAAATTCAGCCGGTCACATCGGCAGGATGACCGGTACGCTGACCCGGATTCTTGAGGTACAGAACAGGAAACGGATGAGTTATCGCGATTTTCTCAGGCGGTATGCAGTCGTACGTGAGGAAGCCCGTGTGGACCCGGATTCATTTGACTACGGATTTTACAATTACGGGATGGAACTCTACGGGAATATGCCTCTCATGGAGGAGAATGAATATCGCGAGGCAAAAAAAGTCGAGGAGCTGGTAATAGTTATCGACACTTCCGCGTCCTGCCAGGAAAGTCTCGTGCAGCATTTTCTGAATGAGACTGCATCGATCCTGCGAAGCAGGGAAACTTTTTTTCACCGCATTGAACTGAGGATCCTGGAGTGCGATAATCAGGTACAGAAAGATATCCTGATCAGATCGCCGGAGGAAATGAAGCAGTACCTCGGGACATTTGAGGTGAGCGGCGGATTCGGTACGGATTTCAGGCCCGCGTTCGAATATGTGGAGAAACTGAGAGCTGAGGGACTTTTGAGAAATCTGCGCGGACTTCTGTATTTTACGGACGGAGCGGGGATCTACCCGTCAAGGCCGACGACATATGAGACGACGTTCATTTTCAGATCCGATGAAAATTTCTTCGAAAGACATGTCCCGGACTGGTGCGTAAAAGTGTACCTGGGGGAAGATGACAGAATCGAGTTTTCGGGGCGGCACTGAACAGTGCGGAACAGAAAAAGCGGAGGATGACCGTGAACATTAAAGAAGCTAAACAGGAAATTATTTACACCATTAAGGCATATCTCGCAAAAGATGAGACGGGAGCACCCCTGATCGCGGCCGAGCGCCAAAGACCGGTCCTGATGATCGGTGCGCCGGGTATCGGAAAAACAGCCATCATGCGGCAGATCGCGGAGGAACTTGGCATCGGTCTCGTGTCGTATACCATAACTCACCATACACGGCAGAGCGCAATCGGCCTGCCCTTTATCGCAAAGCGGGATTACGGAGGGGAGGAATACTCCGTTACGGAGTACACGATGAGCGAGATCGTAGCATCGGTCTATGATCAGATCGAACGCAGCGGCGTACCCGAGGGAATCCTGTTCCTCGATGAGATCAATTGTGTGTCGGAGACGCTGGCGCCGACCATGCTGCAGTTCCTGCAGTATAAGACGTTCGGTACACATCGGGTGCCTGAGGGATTTGTGATCGTGACCGCCGGAAATCCGCCGGAGTACAACCGGTCGGTCCGGGATTTCGATATCGTCACGCTTGACCGGGTGAAGCGTCTGGATGTGGAATCGGATTTCGACGTATGGAAAGAGTATGCGAGAGGGAACGGCGTACACGGGGCGGTGATATCATATCTTGAGATACGCGGCGAGCATTTTTATTCCGTGACAAATGACGCCGACGGGCGTCACTTCGTGACAGCCCGCGCCTGGGAGGATCTCTCGGATTCCGTCAAAGTATATGAATCTCTGGGGCAGCCGGTAAGCGGGACTATGGTCTCAGCCTTTATACAGGATCCGGAGATTGCAAAGAGTTTTTCCGTCTATTATGAGTTATGGAATAAGTACAGAAATCTGTACAGAGTTCCGGAAATACTGGAGGGAAATTTCCCTGCCGATACGGAGGCTTTCAAGCATGCGGCTTTTGACGAGAAAATCAGTCTGATCGGCCTCCTTGTGTCAAGCCTGACTCAGGATTGTGCGGCGGCGGATGAGGAGAAGAATGTGCAGAGGACGGTATTTGCCGTGCTGAAAGAGCTGCAGGGAGAATTAAGAAGAGTGAAGGCGGAGGCGGAAGCCGGCGGCGTACATTCCGCTGCGTTCGGAGAGAGAGACGGGTCACAGGCGGAAGTGAGCGGCGAACACTCTGACGTTTCCGAAGAGAAGTCTTTGACGCCGGAGGCAGAATGCAGTCAAGTCTCATTCACCGGGATACAGGATACCGTGACGGGAATCCTGAGTAAGCTTACGGAAAGGCTGGCTGGTGACAGGGAATCAAGGAAGAGGGCACGTATGCTGTCTGTGTCTGACGAGAGGATACTGCGCACCGCAGAGCGTGTTCTGCAGGAGCTTTTACGTCTTCTGGCCGGGGAGGCTTCAGGCGATATCGATGGGGATTACGGACTAGTAAAAAGATGGTTCGCCGGAAGGGAGGCTGCCCGCAGAGAAGTCGTCGCGGCTGCTGACAGACACATCTCGAATGCCTTCCGTTATGTGAATCTCGTGTACGGAGAGGGGCAGGAGATGGTCATTTTCCTGTCGGAAATCGCTTCGGGCCACTACACCATGAAGTTCATCAATGAGCATGGAAATGAAGAATATTTCCGCTACAATGAGCTTCTTCTTCTGAAGGACAGGAGGAGGAGACTTCAGGAGGAGATATTTAATCTCTGACGCAGAATTCTCGTGACTTAAGTCGTGAGATGATGCGCAAAATGAAACTTGTCTCTGACATGGGATACAAACAAGGAAGGTGCCGTCGGGTAAGTAAAGATAAGGAGTTGGCATGATACAGGATATAGGACCGCACAGACTGCGGAATGAATTTATACCGGGAAAGACCGCTTCGTCGGACAGCCTGTGCTTTTTCTTCAACGGAAGAGAGTTGCTGCACAGAGTTCGCGGCGGGAAAGTAGAGCTTCCGCTTCGTTCTGAGTTTCCGGACGATGCTGAGAGCATATATCTATTTGCAATTGATGAGACGGATTATTATCTGATCCGTGAAAAGACCGGGGAAACTGCGATGATGCCCGAAGACTGTACATTTAAGACTGTACATAATCTCAGGAACGAGGGGCAAATGGACCGTCTTCTCACTTTTGCTGCCTTTACCGCACAGCAGCTCGCCGCCTGGTATCGCGACAACGTATTCTGCGGCACATGCGGAAGCAGGACGGTGCTCGGCGATGTTGAGAGATCGATTATCTGCCCGAAATGCGGACGAATCATTTATCCGCGAATAGCTCCCGCAGTTATAGTCGGCGTGATCAACGGAGACCGGATTCTTCTTACCAAGTACAGGGGACGGCTTTACGCCTATTATGCCCTGATTGCCGGGTTTACCGAAATCGGCGAGTCCTTTGAGGGAACGGTCGAGCGTGAGGTCATGGAGGAAGTAGGTCTTAAGGTGAAAAACATACGTTATTACAAGTCTCAGCCGTGGGGCGTCGCGGACAACATTCTGGCGGGATATTTCTGCGATGTGGACGGGGATCCGACGATTCATCTGGATACAAATGAACTGAAAGTCGGTCAGTGGACGGCAAGGGAGGACATTATCCTGCAGCCGGATGACCTTTCGCTGACTAATGAAATGATGACGGTTTTCAAAGAAGGGCGCTGAGGAGGAAACAGAAGGAATATTCGAATCTGTTTCTCGCCGATACAAGAGCTGATTCTGAAAAAAGACATAAAGAGCAAATAAAAGGCATCGGAACTTCAGCCGATGCCTTTTGCATTTTCTTGAAGCTAACTCACCAGAGGTATCTCCACAACGCGGGCCATCTTGGTCAGGCAGTCTTCAATCTGGTCTGAGATTTCCTTGACCAGCCTTTCTGAGATTTCTTCGTTCTTGTCCTTTTCAAGGGACTCGTAGAAGCCGGCTCTGACCTCGTCGGTGATGCTTTCCAGATGATTCTCGAAGTATTTTTTCGGAAACAGCTTCCGCACAGGAAGCGGGATATTGGCCTTAAGGAGTGCCGACTGCATCCTGTTTTTGCCGAGGAAGAGGATTACGAGCGAAAGAACGGCGCCGGCGAAAATACCGGGGAGACCGTTTGCAATCAGTGCAACGCCGCTTCCGCCGCACAAAAGCCCGACCAGTATCGAGATGATCGTGTCGATCAGCCAGGTGAACTGCTCAACGGCAAATACAGTCTTGGCATTCAGGCGGATATCGATTTCCGACAATGACAGGTAGGAGCTGAGGCTCAGGGCACGGTACGGAATTTTGTGTTTCAGACATATGGGCATTGTATACTGCTCGAGCTCCGGAGCTATGTATTTGCGGAGCCACTGGGAAACCGGATCGACCAGAAGATTTTTGGCATCCTCCGTATGCAGGTAAGCGTCGATTTCTTTCTTCAATTCCGTGTCAATATCGGAGAGTTTTTCTATCTGACCGCAGCGCCACCGATCCATGACCGGAACGACGCAGTTTTCAAGAATAGGTCCGGTCAGCGCGTCAACCGCTCCCATATAGAGACTGTCGATCTGCTCGGTCACAATTCTTTCGATGGTAGTGGAGTCGATCAGGTTCTGAAGCTCCGCTTCGAATTCACGCATTTCCTCGTCTATGCTGCCGCACCATGCAAGTCCTTTCGAGACGGAAAATTCAGGGGTGATCTCGGTGATGATAACAGCTTCCGGATAAGCGTCTCTGCACCAGTCCGAGATAGCCGGAAGTCTTGACACGCCGCCGGTCAGGAATATGAGATCCGGCATATCGCCCGTGATATTGCGGCGCGTGTCGCGAAGGCTTTCGATAAAGACTTCACGGAAAGACCTGCCGTCCAGACTATTCACTTTCTTATTCAGAAGCTTATCGGCGATCTGTGCGTTCATGCGCAGCGTAAGACGGACCGGACGGTCATATACGATCTGTACGGTCTGTGTGCATTCGTGGGACTGCCAGTAATCCTCATCGGCAAAGTATTTTTCCTTCAGACGGCGGGCTGCAAATTCACAGTAGCTTTTCCAGGCGTCGCTTTTGCTGAAAGCTTCGCGTATCTTTCGCTCTTCCGCCGATGCTGAGACAGACTCTTCGAGAAGGACTTCATCCATGATGCCGCCGCCAAGGAAGACTTCTCCGCCGGTGCGCAGCTCTACTTCCCGTCCTCCCTGAATATAAGCGAAATCGGTCGTAGACGAGCCTATGTCCACGACAAGGACAGGGTGGGACAGGATATCATAACCGACCTGCAGATGTTTTGACCTGCAGGCGCTGACGAGAGCGGCTCGGGATTCCGAGATTATTTTCGTCGGCGGATAACCGGTCTTTTCGAATATTTTTCTGTAACGTTCCCTGTCATTTTTGTTCCAGCCTGCCGGGCATCCGACATAGAAGCAGCAGTCCTCGCCCTGGACGAGGTCTCCGCCTGTGTACAGTTCTCCGAGAACGCCGGCGGCAAAGCTTTTTATATCTTTGTCGACAAGCGGATCCTTCAGGAACCGGCTCTTAAAGCGGATTTTCCGCTCGGCAGCATCGGGGGCGTAGCAGGCTTCTTCTCCTATGAGAAGGGTCTGGTCATTCAGCCGGGCGTAAGCGGTGATGAAGCTTTTGGCATCCCGCACCGGGATGACCTCCGGATTTTTCATCCCCTCTTTTTTCAGATAGGAGACGGCGCTTTCCGCGTCTCCAAGGTCAAATCCTAAAAATCGTTCCATGGCTCTCTCCTCAGGATAGTAAATATTTGTATCAGCAGATCAGATTCATATCTTGCTTCAGGACGATTTGACGGCAGCCATACCGCGGATAAGTACAACGTTGTCTCTGACTAATGCAGGTTTGAGGGTGCTGGTCCGGACTGCCGGCATACGGTTGAAATATTTTGCGGTTTCTTCGCGGTAGGTCACTACTTCGATTCCCCTTCGGTGCAGGTAGAAAGTGATGTCAGAGATTGTCTGGCGGTTTTCATCGCTGTCTTCCGAGGAGTAAGCTGTTTCGAGGATCGAGGCAAGCAGACGAAGTTCGTCGTCGTCCACATCGTCCGGAGAGGATGTCACTTCGGGTGATTCCATACTGACAAGGCGTGCGTCTTCGAGGTTGTGATCGACTACCGTGAGCATGGCACCGAGGTTCCTGTAGATCTTGTCGCTGTCCATGCGCACGTCGATGAATTGCTCTGCTTTATCGGGAGTCAGCTTTCTTCTGCCGAAATTATAACCGCCGGCAAAGGTCAGAGCGATACCTGCGAATACCAGGATGATTCCTATGATCATCAGTGAGGAAGGGACCATGGTCAGTACCGCGCATCCCACCGCGCCGGTTCCGATGCCTGCGGCGAGGGGAATAAGGTATTTGCCTTGATTGCTTTTTTTGCCCGACGGGTTCGTCCGTTCGTATGTCCGTACTTCTCCGGTGCTGTCCACGAGGGAAATTGCGGCTTTAGCTGTCTGGAGAGCATAGGAGGCTTCCCGGGACAGGTTCTCATCGGTTACCTGTTCTCCGTATTGGATCTGTATACGGCTGAGTTCATCTTCCAGCGCGGCTACCGTCTGATCGGGGGTGTCGGCGCTGCCGAGGCGCGCGAGCAGGCGCTCTTTGTCTTTTTCCAGCAGTTCTCTGGTTTTCATTATGACCTCCACATGCATGTGTTTAATCTCTGACGCAGAATTCTCGTGACTTAAGTCGTGAGATGAATGCGCA
>CAMYVI010000110.1 GCA_947302185.1 uncultured Lachnospiraceae bacterium | reverse complement strand
GGATTGACACCCGCCACTGAGACTATTTTGTTGCCCACCGCCTATAGAGGCGGGGTCATCTCACACTGAGATATACAATTTGAACGGACAGAAAGATGCTGCCGGGTAAAACCCGGCAGCACCGAAAAAATACTCAGACAAATTGTGACTCAATCTTCGCTCACATCAATTGTCTCTTCTTCAACGGACTCTTCTATCATCTCGACCGTCTCAGTGACAACCGGTGCAGCCTGTTCTGTCTGCTCCTCTGCAACCTTTGCGGCGGCTTCCTCAGCTTTTCGCATCTCGATCTTGACATCGGTATCGAGCTTGACGCCGCGATACCTGCGGAGACCTGTACCGGCCGGTATGAGCTGACCGATAATGACATTCTCCTTGAGACCGATAAGCGGGTCGACGCGGCCTTTGATCGCAGCATCGGTAAGGACTTTCGTCGTCTCCTGGAAGGATGCAGCCGACATGAAAGAATTAGTGGCAAGAGCTGCCTTAGTGATACCGAGTACCACCCTCGTTCCTTCAGCTGTCTCCTTGCCCTCTGCCGTGAGGGATTCATTCAGATCCTCGAAATCAAGTATATCCACAAGAGATCCCGGAAGGAAATCTGTATCTCCCTGCTTTTCGACGCGGATCTTTTTCAGCATCTGCCTTACAATGACTTCAATGTGCTTGTCGTTGATTTCAACGCCCTGCAGACGGTATACGCGCTGAACTTCACGAAGCAGATAATCCTGTACGGCGCGGATGCCGCGGATCTTCATAATATCATGCGGATTGACAGAACCTTCTGTAATTTCCTCACCGGCTTCGATAACCTGATCATCATCGACCTTTATTCTCGAACCGTACGGGATAAGATAAGTCTTCTGATAGTCCTTGGAGCCTTCGTCGCCGTTCTCGTTCACAACGATAACTTCACGCTTATTATTCTTCTCCTCGATTCTCACGCGACCGGGAATCTCGGAAATAATCGCGAGACCCTTCGGCTTACGAGCCTCGAAAAGCTCTTCGACACGGGGAAGACCCTGTGTGATGTCGCCGCCCGCAACGCCGCCGGTATGGAATGTACGCATTGTAAGCTGTGTACCCGGCTCACCGATCGACTGCGCCGCGATGATACCGACTGCTTCACCGACCTGGACCGCTTCGCCCGTAGCCATGTTGGCACCGTAGCACTTGACACAGATGCCGAGTTTCGAGCGGCACGTCAGAATTGTACGGATCTTTACTTTCGTGATCGGATTTCCGTTCTCGTCAACACCGTACTTCATGACGCGCTCCGCTCTGCGCGGATTGATCATATGGTTGACCTTAACAAGAACATTTCCGTCCTTATCATATATGGTCTGTGCGGCAAATCTGCCTGTAATTCTCTCCTGAAGTGACTCGATTTCTTCTTTCCCGTCGGCAAACTTGGATACCCACATTCCGGGTATCTCATCCCTGTCGGCACAGCAGTCCATCTCGCGGATGATCAGTTCCTGAGACACGTCGACGAGACGTCTTGTCAGGTAACCGGAGTCGGCCGTACGAAGAGCCGTATCGGAAAGACCCTTGCGAGCACCGTGTGCGGACATAAAGTATTCGAGAACGTCAAGACCTTCACGGAAGTTCGACTTGATCGGGAGTTCGATCGTATGACCGGTCGTATCCGCCATAAGTCCTCGCATACCTGCAAGCTGCTTGATCTGCTTATCGGAACCACGGGCTCCGGAATCAGCCATCATAGAGATATTATTATACTTATCAAGTCCTTCCAGAAGCTTTTTGGTAAGAATAGCATCTGTATTCTTCCAGGTCTCAACGACTTCCTTATAACGCTCCTCATCCGTGATAAAGCCACGTCTGTAGTTGCGTGTGATCTTATCAACCGTCTGCTGAGCCTCTTCGATCAGCTGCGGTTTTTCCGGCGGAACCGTCATATCGGAGATGGAAACAGTCATTGCTGAAAGTGTCGAATACTTATATCCCATAGCCTTGACACTGTCAAGAACCTCGGCAGTCACCGTTGCTCCGTGGACATTAATGACCTTCGTAAGAATTCCCTTCAGCTGTTTCTTTCCGGTCAGGAAATCCACCTCAAGCTTAAGTGCATTTTCAGGGTCTTCACGATCTACATAGCCGAGATCCTGCGGAATGATCTCATTAAAGAGGAATCTTCCGAGTGTACTCTCTACATTTCCCGTGATAGTCTCGCCATTTGCCAGTGTTCCCACACGGCGGACCGTAATGCGGCTCTGAAGTGTAATGTACTTGTTTTCATATGCAAGTATTGCTTCGTTCAGGCTTGAGAAATGCATTCCCTCACCCTTAGATCCCGGACGTTCCTGCGTGAGATAATAAATTCCGAGAACCATATCCTGTGACGGAACGGCTACCGGACCGCCATCCGACGGTTTCAGCAGGTTGTTCGGCGAAAGCATCAGGAATCGGCATTCAGCCTGTGCTTCTACAGTCAGCGGAAGATGTACGGCCATCTGGTCACCGTCAAAGTCGGCGTTGAAAGCCGTACAGACGAGCGGATGAAGCTTAATGGCCTTTCCTTCTACAAGGATAGGCTCAAATGCCTGAATACCCAGACGGTGAAGCGTGGGCGCGCGGTTCAGCATGACCGGATGCTCAGTGATGACATCTTCAAGTACGTCCCAAACCTCTCCTTCAAGTCTTTCGACCATCTTCTTGGCACTCTTGATATTGTGAGCGGTTCCGCGGCCCACAAGTTCCTTCATTACAAAAGGTTTAAAGAGTTCGATCGCCATCTCTTTCGGAAGACCGCACTGATAGATTTTCAGCTCCGGTCCGACAACGATAACGGAACGGCCTGAATAGTCAACACGTTTACCGAGCAGGTTCTGGCGGAAACGTCCGGACTTTCCTTTCAGCATATCGGAAAGCGATTTCAGGGCACGGTTACCCGGTCCTGTGACCGGGCGGCCGCGACGGCCGTTATCGATCAAAGCATCTACCGCTTCCTGAAGCATACGCTTTTCATTTCTCACAATGATTTCCGGAGCACCGAGTTCAAGAAGCCTCTTGAGACGGTTATTTCTATTTATAATTCTTCTGTAAAGGTCATTCAGATCAGATGTAGCGAAACGGCCGCCATCGAGCTGGACCATCGGACGAAGATCCGGAGGAATTACCGGAATAACATTCATTACCATCCATTCCGGTTTATTACCGGACTCACGGAAGGCTTCGATGGCGTCAAGTCTCTTAATAATGCGGGCTCGTTTCTGACCCGTAGACTCTCTCAAGTCTTTTTTAAGGTCAGCGGATTCCTGTTCGAGATCGATCTCTTTAAGAAATTCCTGAATTGCCTCTGCACCCATACCTACACGGAAATTCCAGCCGTAGACTTCACGTGCTTCCTGATAATCCTTTTCCGTAAGAATCTGTTTCTTAACGAGATTCGGAGCGGCGTCTGCAGGGTCGAGGACGATATAATTTGCAAAGTAGAGAACCTTCTCCAGTGTCTTTGGAGAAAGGTCGAGAACAAGTCCCATTCTCGACGGGATTCCCTTGAAATACCAGATATGTGAAACAGGAGCAGCTAATTCGATATGTCCCATGCGCTCACGGCGAACGGAAGATTTCGTAACTTCAACGCCGCAGCGGTCACAGACAACGCCCTTGTAACGGATCTTCTTATATTTGCCGCAGTGGCACTCCCAATCCTTGGACGGCCCGAAAATGCGTTCGCAGAATAAGCCGTCTTTTTCCGGCTTCAGCGTACGGTAATTAATGGTCTCCGGTTTTTTGACCTCTCCGTGAGACCATTCACGGATTTTTTCCGGAGATGCCAGACCGATGCGGATCGCATCAAATGTGACCGGCTTGTACTCTTCCTGCTTGTTGTATGTATCTGCCATATATGCCTCCCATATATAACCGGTTGACGGGATACCTATCTCAAATCACAGTATCCGGATCATGCACTTTACATTTTACGGCTGCATGCCCGGTATCTGTCTGACAATTATCTCAGCCTGCACATTTGAATACTCTTTTGAATTCAAGTGTACATATGGTATTCCTTTCGGATCTGTCAGTATCCGAAACTAATGCAGGCGAAGGACAGTAAGGACTGTCCCCGCTTACATATCACCTGCCGTTCGGCGGGATCATTCATCCTCATCATAGCCATCGTCAACTCCGAGGAATGCTTCTTCATCAAAATCATCTCCGAGATCATCGTACGGATCTCCGATCAACTCGTCATCCGTCTCATCCTCGTCAACAAGCTGCTCCGTATCTTCATCGAAGTGCTGCTGCGTATATCCGTGCCTTGCGAGCTCATCACGGTCTTCACGGCGGTTTCCTCTGGAGTCGCCTTCGATGACCTTACGCAGATCCGTCTCGCCGTAATCAATCGTTTCCTTGAGCTGAACTTCGTTTCTGTCCTCGTCAAGTACGCGAACGTCAAGTCCCAGGGACTGGAGTTCTTTCAGCAATACCTTAAATGATTCCGGAATACCCGGACTCGGAATATTGTCCCCCTTGATGATTGCTTCATAAGTCTTGACACGTCCGACGACATCATCGGATTTCATCGTCAAAATTTCCTGAAGAGTATAGGATGCACCGTAAGCCTCAAGAGCCCAGACTTCCATCTCACCGAAACGCTGGCCGCCGAACTGTGCTTTTCCGCCGAGAGGCTGCTGCGTTACGAGAGAATACGGGCCTGTCGAACGAGCATGGATCTTATCATCGACAAGATGATGGAGTTTCAGGTAATGCATATGGCCGATCGTAACTTTGGAATCAAAGTACTCACCGGTACGGCCGTCGCGCAGCTGAACTTTTCCGTCTCTCGAAATCGGCACACCTTTCCAAAGTTCTCTGTGTTCAAGGTGGTCTCCGAGATACTTCATGAGTTCAGGATCCGTATTATCCTCATATTTTGCTCTGAAATCTTCCCATGAGCTGTTCACATAATCGTTGGCCATCTCCAGCGTATCCTGAATGTCGGCTTCGTTCGCACCGTCGAAGACAGGTGTGGAAATGTTGAAACCGAGTGCTTTGGCTGCAAGGCTCAGATGAATTTCAAGGACCTGGCCGATATTCATACGGGACGGAACGCCAAGCGGATTAAGAACGATATCAAGCGGACGTCCGTTCGGAAGGAACGGCATATCCTCGACCGGAAGAACGCGGGAAACAACACCCTTGTTGCCGTGTCGGCCGGCCATCTTGTCACCGACTGAGATTTTTCTCTTCTGAGCAATATAAATGCGTACAGACTGGTTCACGCCCGGCGGAAGCTCGTCTCCCTCGGCGCGTGTAAACACCTTGGCGTCAACTACAATACCGTATTCACCGTGCGGCACTTTAAGAGAAGTGTCTCTTACTTCACGCTCTTTCTCTCCGAAAATCGCGCGGAGCAGTCTCTCCTCTGCTGTCAGCTCCGTCTCACCCTTCGGGGTGACCTTGCCGACCAGGATATCACCGGCACGCACTTCCGCACCGATTCGGATAATTCCGCGCTCATCAAGGTCTTTCAGCGCTTCGTCACCGACGCCCGGTACATCGCGTGTGATTTCTTCCGGTCCGAGTTTGGTATCGCGGGATTCAGCCTCATACTCCTCAATATGGATAGAAGTATAGACATCATCCTGAACAAGCCGTTCCGAAAGAAGAACAGCATCTTCGTAGTTATAGCCTTCCCAGGTCATGAAACAGATAAGCGGGTTCTTGCCGAGTGCAAGCTCACCCATGCTGGTGGACGGACCGTCCGCAATCACCTGACCTTCCTCTACGTAATCACCCTTGCTGACAATCGGCTTCTGGTTGTAGCAGTTGCTCTGGTTGGAGCGGGAGAACTTGATCAAATGATAATTATCTTTGGTTCCGTCATCATAAGTCATACAGATATCTGTAGAACTTACAAATGTGACAGTACCTGATTTCTTCGCAAGCACGCAGAGACCGGAGTCTACCGCAGCTTTCTCCTCCATACCTGTACCTACGACAGGAGCCTCCGTCGTCAGGAGAGGAACAGCCTGTCTCTGCATGTTGGATCCCATCAGAGCTCGGTTCGCATCATCGTTCTGCAGGAAAGGTACCAGTGACGTAGCTACCGAGAAGACCATCTTGGGAGATACGTCCATATAGTCGAACATGGTACGGTCATAAGCCTGTGTCGCTTCACGGTAACGACCGGAAACATTCTTGCGGATAAAATGGCCTTCCTCATCAAGAGGCTCGTTGGCCTGTGCGACATGATAGTTATCCTCTTCATCCGCCGTCATATAGTCGACTTCATTCGTTACGCGCGGATTCATAGGATCACTCTTGTCTATCCGGCGATAAGGCGCTTCAACAAACCCATACTCATTGATGCGTGCATAGCAGGCCAGCGAGTTTATAAGGCCGATATTCGGACCTTCAGGTGTCTCAATCGGGCACATACGTCCGTAATGAGAATAGTGAACGTCTCGAACTTCGAAACCGGCACGGTCACGTGACAGACCGCCGGGACCGAGTGCCGAGAGACGTCTCTTATGCGTCAGCTCAGAGAGCGGATTATTCTGATCCATGAACTGAGACAACTGAGACGAACCGAAGAATTCCTTCACGGCAGCCGTGACCGGCTTGATATTTATGAGGGATGCAGGGCTTACTGTTTCTGCATCCTGAGTAGTCATACGTTCACGCACAACTCTCTCCAGCCTGGAAAGACCTATGCGGTACTGATTCTGAAGAAGCTCACCGACGGCTCGGATACGGCGATTGCCGAGATGATCGATGTCATCATCATTGCCGATGCCGTACTCAAGGTGCATGTTATAGTTAATGGAAGCGAATATATCCTCTCTGGTAACATGCTTCGGTATGAGTTCCGTGATACGTCTCCTGATTGCCGTCTCGAGTTCTTTACGGTCTGACGCCGTATCAAGGATCTCACGAAGCACAGGATAATACACAAGTTCTGTAATTCCGAGGCGCTTCTTATCTTCCGGCGTCAGGTCTTCGACCCATCTGTCAATATTGACCATCATAGATGAGAGGACTTTGATATCGCGGTCCACACCTTCAACTGCAATATAAACGCTGGCAACAGCAGCATTCTGGATTTCATCAGCCAGCTCGCGGCTCACTTTCGTTCCGGCCTCCGCAAGGATTTCACCGGTCTGCTCGTCAACAACATCCTGTGCCAGAGTATGTCCGGCAATTCTGTTGCGGAAAAGCAGCTTCTTATTGAACTTGTACCGGCCTACTTTGGCAAGATCATATCTTCTGGAATCGAAGAACATGCCATGAATCAGGGTTTCTGCGGAATCGATGGCAAGCGGTTCGCCCGGACGGATCTTTTTATACAGTTCAAGAAGGCCTCCCTGATAATCATAGGAAATGTCCTTTGCAAAAGAAGCCTCAAGTTTCGGCTCGTTGCCGAAAGTATCTATAATTTCCTGATTCGTTCCCAGTCCGAGTGCTCGAATGAGCTGTGTGATCGGTACTTTTCTTGTACGATCGACACGGACATAGAATACGTCATTGGAATCTGTCTCGTATTCAAGCCATGCGCCGCGGTTCGGGATGACTGTACAGGAATAGAGCCGCTTACCGATTTTGTCGTGTGTAATGCCGTAGTAGATACCCGGAGAACGAACAAGCTGGCTGACGATGACTCGCTCGGCACCGTTTATTATAAAGGTACCGGTTTCCGTCATCAGCGGCAGGTCACCCATGAAAATCTCATGTTCCTTGATTTCGCCGTTTTCCTTGTTCAGCAGACGAACAGTCACATTCAGCGGAGCAGCATAATTCGCATCACGCTCTTTGCATTCCTCGATCGGATATTTGATCTTGTCTCTGCAAAGTTCGTAATCAACGAATTCCAGGCTCAGCTTGTCGCTGAAGTCTTCAATCGGCGAGATGTCATCGAAGATTTCCTTGAGGCCTTTGTTAACGAACCAATCGTAAGAAGATTTCTGTACCTCAATCAAATTGGGCATTTCCAGAACTTCTCTTCGCCGCTGGTAGCTCATTCGAATCGATTTTCCGGACTCAATTGGACGAATTCTGTTTTTCTCCATTCGACGTTTCACC
>CAMYVI010000109.1 GCA_947302185.1 uncultured Lachnospiraceae bacterium | reverse complement strand
TTAATAGTAGCGCAGGCGATTGCCGTCTCGAGCGGAATGTCCATCTCTTTAACAGCAGTGACCATACATTCACGGAGATTGGAAACCGAGCCTGCAAGCGAGCCGCCTTCAACAAGTCTGCAATACTTACCGTTTTTGGTAATCGGCTGACCGCCAAGTACATACCGGCCGTCGGGCATCCCGGTCGAACGAAGGCTGTCGCTGATCAGAATCATACGCTCCGGTCCGTTCATTTTAAACGTTGCACGGACGCAGGCAGGGTGAACATGTATTCCGTCAGTGATGATTTCCGCACAGACATGCGGCGTATCCGATACCGCTCCGGGAACGCCCGGGCTGCGATGTGTAAGTTCCGGCATTGCATTGTACAGATGAACAGCATGTTTTGCTCCTGCTGCAAATGCCCTCATAGCTGTATCATAATCGGAATTGGTATGAGCAAGTGATACCGTGACTTTATCCTTTACCGCATCGATATAAGTCTCAAAATCCGGATTCTCTTCCGGAGCCAGACCTATTATTTTGAGCAATCCTTCCGATGAGTCGATAAATTCTTCCACAATGCCGGCATCGCATGGAATGATATATGCCGGGTTCTGAGCGCCCTTCTTCACTTCACTGATAAAAGGACCTTCCATATTAATTCCTATGAGATCCGCACAATCTGAAAATTCTCCGTCTCTCTGACGATTTCTGAAAGAAGCCATGTTAGCCAATATATCATTGAGCTCCTTCACTGCAAGTGTCAGAGTTGCGGGGCATATGGCTGTGATGCCCTCGGCAGCCTCATAACGGGCTATTGTTTCAACAGCCTGCATGGTGCCGTCACATACGTCTTCTCCGAGAGCTCCGTGAAAATGAAGATCAATAAGTCCCGGGACCGCATAACAGCCTTTTCCGTCATATATTTCACCTGACGGAGAATCACAGGTCGCATGGTCATCAAACCTGTCTCCTATAATACCTATTCCTCCGTCACGAAACTTCTGATCAGATCCGTAAACCTTCACATTTTTGATAAACATACTTCTCCTTTCTTTGCGGCAAACCGCGCAATCTGATGTTCATGTCGGAAACAAAACAGGGCAGGAACTGTCATTTTCTTTCTGACTGTCTATCCCACTGATCTATCCAGTTCTTAAGCTGTACGATATTTTCGCCTGTTATCCGGGCTTTCGTTTTAGGTTGGCGGTTACCGGAAAAAGCAGCATACGGATCGGTCCTCAGCTTGCTTTCCGGATAGAAATCGTAATGCGGATCCCGGAACAATTCAGGATACATCTGTCTGGCTGTCGGTCCTATCTCGAGAGGATTTCCGGAAGTTCCCGAATTCTGTGTCCTGCCGCTTTGTGTGCTCTCTACACTGCGCTCCTCATCCTGTCCCTCTTCTGTTGCCGTCATGCTGTCAGTTCGTGATCCTTTTTCAGACACACCTTTAGCTTCCGTGTCTGTCACCGATTCACTTTCTTCCAACGTAAGATTCACTGCGCTGCTTTGATCTGACCGGCTGTCATCATCCCGAGCAGTATCATTTTCAGAGGAATCATCCGCAGATTCATCAGCCTCAGATTCACCCCGGAGATTCTCCTTCTCATGGCGGCTCTCCTGAGAGTTCTCTTCAGTACTGCTGTCATCTGACATTACCGGTGTTGCCAGAATATCACTCAGACTCGGTACTGTGTCCGATTCTCTGCTTTCGTCTGCTGTCACTCCTTCAAGAGAGTTCTCAACTACCTGAACAGTTATCAGATTCACACCTGTGAAAGATTTACTTTCATCGTTCTGCATATTGTTCTCCGATACACCGCTCTCATCGGGTCCTGCACCTGAATCTGAAGAAGCATCCCCATCCGATGCTCCTACAGATTCTTCCTGCACTGCCTCCGCCGAGGCAAGATGGTCTCTGATTTCTTTCCACGGATCCAGCAGGACTTCTCTGACCGTATCCGAACCTGACCTGTCTTTTTCCTGAAAATGTTCGTAAAGGGACTCTATATTATTCGGGAAGGGTGAGTCAGGCGGCACCCACGAAGGCATCTTATTTTCCGGAACACGATTTTCCGAAAATTCATTTAGCTGTTCCGATTCTTCGGTCTGTGTTCCGGATTCATCCGCCGTTTCCGTTATTTCGGATTCTTCGACAGACTCATCATTCTTATCATTGCCGTTTTCTGCAGCCGACTCGCCTGTCTTACTCGAACTGTCATCCGATGATGCCTCATTCTGCCTGTCATTGTCTGCGCGTGACGACTCGCCTGTCTTATTCGAACTGTCGTCATCCGATGATGCCTCATTCTGCCTGTCATTGTCTGCGCGTGACGGCTTACCTGTCTTACTCGAACTGTCATCATCCGATGTCGCCTTGCCTGCATTGCTGCTGTCTGCCCCGGAATCATCTCCGCTCGAGTCTGTCCCGTACTTGGCTTCATACATGGTAACAGCATCCTTATATGCCTGCGTATTCGGATCAAATTCGGAAACCTGTTCCATAAAGAGAGATCTTCGGTTCAGTTCTTCGTCCATCTCTTTCCCGTACGTTTCGTAAAGCGTATCTTCTGATGAAAACAGATTTGTTCCCAGACCGAGACGATCGCCTTCTATTTTGACCCCCATTGCCGCCAGTGTTGTCGGGAAAAGATCCATTGTTGTATAGCTCCGCTCACTTTTCGCATCCACCGGCTCCGCATCGGCATTAATACAGCAGGTATATGTCTTTCTTTGATAGTCTTTTGCCACATCATCACAGAAGTCGGAGTCCATGGTAGTGTGATCGCCGCTTAGAATAATCGTCGTGTTCTCATACCAGTCCTGATCCTGACACCACGCAATAAAATCAGCTAACTGTCTGCTGGAACATGCATAAACATCAGCATAGCTGTTTCCTGGAAACTCAGGCTTACAGTACTGGCATCGGATACCGTTTTCAAAATGCGTATCCACCGTCAGCATCGTCAGATTGAAAGGTTTGTCTTCCTCAGAAAGCTCGCGAAGTCTTTCCTGAGCCTGAAGATACAGTCTCCAGTCACTGTATCCCCATGAATTTTCCTTTTCTTTGAGCCAGTTCCTGTTTACTGCATAATTGAAATCATCGATTTCATAATCGCCGTGTTCACTGAAAAACAGCTTTCTCCCGCCGAATGCAGCCTCTGAACCGATGAAAAGTACGTTATGATATCCTTCACCGGCAAGAATATCTCCGAGTCCGGTAATGCCGGGAAAGAAATGCTCCTGTGTGTACATTTCATTCATTGACCCGTGTTTGTCGAGAATCCTCGCCCTGAGTCCGACTTGCAGCGGCAGACCGCACGTCTGTCCGAACATTCCGCCCATCGTGAATGTTGTGCCCGGCAGAACATGTCCGCCGTTCAGGCTCTTTGAAGAACCGGAGAAATCCTCATATTCCTGAGCCAGTTCCGTGAGTTCCGGAATACAGTTGAAGTCAAATGCGCCGCCATTCTTCTTGTCGGCAAATGTTGACTCGACAGATTCAAGATAAATAAAAATGAGATTTCTTTTCTTCTTAGGAAAAGTCAGTGTGACTGAATTCGGATCGACATAATGCTCTTCTATAAAATTAGAAGTTATATCCTGATTCTTCAGATATTCGTCAATTTTCAGAGTCGTCCATGCATAATATACAGATGCTCCCGCAGTCACACAGGCCATAACAAATGTAATCGCCAGGGCTCCGGCATACCAGTTCTTTCGCTTATTTCTCACGAAAACGAAAAATACTCCCACAGCGACAAGCGTAACGACAGCAGGCAGCGCTGCAGATAAAAAGAATTTCATCAGAATATCCTGACCCGTTCCCTCAAGCGGCGATGTGAGATGATACACGATCTCGTCCATCGTGAGATTCGCCCAAAAAGAAAATGCCCATCTCAAAGTGAAAGCGATGAGCGCCGCGAAAGCGACACAGATAAGGACGGGTACGGATAGGATATTTTCTATCAGCGTCTTTCTGTCTTTTCTGTCTTCCGCATTTTCTAACTCTTTGTTTTCATTTTGACTCATATAAAAGTTCACCTTTTAATTGCTTCATTAATGCTCACACCGGATGTTCCAAAATTCCCTGAACGCTTTCGGCATTAGAAGCCGTCACCAGGACGTAATCGACATATGTAACTTTCTCATTCTTCAGGCCGTCGATGTTATTCATGATATTCGTAATTACTGCTGCCGCCTGAGTGCTTCCGTCGATGAATACAGATCCCGTCATTGTTCCCTGTCTGATATTTTTAATAGCCTCAAGGTCACAGTCCACGCCGACAAGATATATGTCGCTGCTCACAATTCTGTCTGCCATCTGTATAGCAAGCATGGCTCCCAGAGCCATGGAATCGTTCTGACATACAACAACCTCAATATTTTTTCCGAGCTGCAGTAAGTCTTCATTCACGTAGTCAAATGCAGCCTGACGATCCCAGTCCGCATAGTGATCGCTCAGACACTGAACCGACATTCCGGAAGATTCCATCTCGGCAAGAAAAGACTCCCGGCGAAGTGCCGAAAGCGGATTATCTTCAGGTCCTTCGACCATCACATAATCAACATACCCGTTCTTGTTCATATCAAGTTTTTCCATGCCGATACTGGCTACCAGGGTTCCCTGAAGCGTTCCTACCTGTGATCGGTCAGCACCGACACACGTAACATTCCAATGATTCTTTGTCCAACGATCGCGCTCCTCTTCATCAGGAACATAGTTGAAGTATATAAGCGGAATACCGGCGGCTGCAACTTTATCCGTTATCACTGAAACATCAGCGGAATCATTCGGGCAGACAAGCATCTGATCCACTTCACTTTCGATTAACAGATCGATCATTTTCAGTTCAAGTTCGAGATCACCGTTATTCTCATAAACAGAAATATTGGGCTCCTTGAATCCGAGTTTCTTCATCCGATTCATCAGCGAAGTTCTGAATACTTTCATATAATTACCGCGCAGCGAGCTCACTGAGATTCCTATCGTTCTGTCAGCCAGATCTTTACGCAGCTTGTATTCACTGCTCTCATCTCTCTCATCGGAATCTGTAACCGATGAATCATCCGGTGCATTCACGGCCGTGTCGCCGCAGCCGGCCAGATTTGATATTAACAGACCGATTGCCAGAAACAAAGCAAGCACTCTCTTCATATATATCCTCCGTATCCGCACTCCAAAAAGGCCTGTCACATCCGGTGTGCACCGGCGCAACGGCCTCTTATGAACATATCATAAAACGTCTGTGACCATCATGGTTCAACATAGCATGGAAGCCTGATTTCGTCAAGATATGGCTGAACATTTCACATTACAGGCGCCAGTCGCGGCAAGAACGCCTCGACGTTCCTGCCGCGACTGGCGCAGCGCGTAAGCGCTCTCCACTGCGCATGTCTGCGATCCGCCGGAGGCGTTTATTCATCACAGCGATTCTGAATCATTTCAGGTAAAAGAAACCATGGCCGGAACCAAAAGTATGGCAAAGACGACCATTAACATAAGCATCATGGGAAACATAAGCCTGGTACCTGCCTGTTCACCGAGTATACGTGCTCGTTTCTTACGCTCCTCGAAAGCCTCGACTGATTCTCTGCTAAGCTGTCGGATCAGTTCCCCGCTTCCTTTCATCATGTTCTGCACAAGCAGTGTACTGAAAGTTCTGTATTTCGGCTCTTTCGATCTGGTTCCCATATTTCGGTATGCATCGATTTCCGATACACCTTTTTCCATATCGGCGCAGAGTCTGAGCACTTCTTCGAATCCTTCCCTCTTCTCGCCTCCGTGCTTTCGTGACAGTCTGTAATCATACGCTATCTTTTCAAAAGCAGCTCTCATGCTCATGCCTGCATTCAGAAGCAGAACCAGCTTCCCTACCAGGTGCGGATAGTCGTAAAGCAGTGCTTCTCTTCGTTTCATCTCCTCAATTTCCCTGTTCTGGATACGGGAATAAAGGTATAAGACCGCAAACATCAGGCCCACGAAAAGAATCACGAATCCCTGCCCGTCATTTACAGATCGCCAGCTGACATTTTCACCATTTATCTCATCCGGCAAAAACAGCTTTTCGTTATCCGTACTATTGGACTCCTCCACAGCATTTTTGACTTGCCTGTTAAACTCTTCCTTTTCGGATAATTCTTTCGGATACACTCGAAGAGGTATACTTACCTCGCGTGTAAGGTCACCCCATTCGATGCTCGCAGTCAGAGTCACTTCCGTTCCGCTGTCCGGAATATCCTCGCAGATCTTTCCTTCCCAATCTATAATGTCCGGCCTGTCCGTGATCCATGAGATGACAATGGGGGTATTTTCATAAGAGCTGATGAGATTGATATCATGATTTATGTGGGATGTTTTTTCCCCGCCAAGTACAAGGTTCTGAAGCCGTGCGGCAGCATGATCAATTATTTCAGCTTTCTCATCCTCACGATAAGATTTCGGCTCGACAACAATTTCAACATTTTTCTCTTCTCCGGATACGGAGACTTCAAGATTCTCGGTATAAGCCGACCCGCCAATGTCCTGGCGCATAAGATAACCTTCTTCCGCAGTGCTGTTCATCCTGCCGGAGACGGTTATGAGCGCAGCGGCAATATTTGCCAAAAAGACCGCAATCAGAGCCTTTCTGATAGCAGCTGTTTCAATTTCGAATTCGGAAAAAACGTTTTCGCCGATCCATTTTGACGCTTTCTGAAAACCGCCGCGCACCGATAAAAACAGCAGACAGTACAAAACCGGTATGACTGCATAAATCCACATATCTCTCATAGTAATCTCCATTCCGCCGCCTTTTGCCGGCAGCACAGCTCTTTCTATATATTCAGGGAACATCAGACGTACCGATTGTTTTTCCGTCTCATGCACGAGCGGTTCGGAAAGAACGGTTCCGTCCCGGGTAACATTTTCTATACCCTGATATCTACTATTTTTGCTCCCCACCACAAAGCAGCGCCGTAAATCGCAAGACAGACAGTCATAACTATGATTCCGAAAACGGATGTATACATGATTGTGAGAAAACCGGGAGATGTCAGCTGCATATACAGAATAATGAATACAGGCATGACACTCATGATCCTCTGTTCATATTTTTTGGCAGCAATCGCGGTTTCTATCTCTCTCTCGACATCAATTTTAGCCGATATCGTCTCTGCCGTATCTTTGACTATATCTGCGGCGTTGCCGCCCATACGCTTTGCTGCGGCAAATACCGCCGCAAAGTTCTCAATATCTTCAGAGCCCGATCTGCGTCCGAAATCGAGAAGAAGACGCTCGACGGGTACGGAGAGCCTGATCTGCGAATTTATCCAGACAAGTTCTTTTGTCATATCAGAGTCTCTGCCGACGACATTGATAAGATTTTTCTCGGCATCTCTAAACGCATTTTCGACAGAGTAACCGGCTCTCAGTGCTACTGTGAGGCTGCCCAGCATTTCACGAAAGTCCCGCAGAAGCTTATCTCTCCGCAATCTGCATTTTTTATTTATTGCCCCTTTCACAAAATAGAAACCGATCGGTATCATCGGTATAAATGCGATAACGTTTCTGTAGAACAGATAAGCGTCGGCACCGCATAACACGACTGCTTGCAGTATGAACAGGCACCATTCACGTCTGTTCGGATGATATGTCCTGTAGTCTGTTTTCATAAGCTACTCCTGTATCTAAGTCCGTGACGGCAGTTCAAGTCCGCTTCTTTCAAGCTTATGCGTATGCTTCAGATTTCCGATTTTTTCAAATGCACCTGCAGTGTCATTCCATCTGAAAATGCTGTGCATAAGTATCTCATCTCCGCTCATCCCGTCTATTTCAGCTATCTCCAGTACTCTCCTCGAACGGTCTGCAAGTCTCCCGAGATGGACCAGGATATCGACCCCGGAGGCAATTTGTCGCCTTATTGCGGCGAGAGGCAGCGGGAAAGCCATCAGGACCATTGTTTCGAGTCGCGAGAGCATATCATAACAGGAATTAGCGTGTATTGTGCAGAGGGAGCCGTCATGCCCGGTGTTATAAGCTTGTAACATATCCACCGCTTCCCCACCGCGCACTTCACCGACAACGATCCGGTCCGGACGCATGCGGAGGCTCGACTTGATCAAGTCGCGGATCGTGACCTCGGTCGCCCCTTCCATATTGGCGGACTTGGCCTCCATGCGGACGA
>CAMYVI010000108.1 GCA_947302185.1 uncultured Lachnospiraceae bacterium | reverse complement strand
AGATCGCTCCTGACGGAGATCTCACATCGATAAATCAGATTGATATAGACGGTATGAGAGGCTGCCATCTTTCCACAGACCTCACCGGAAAGTATCTTTTCGTGGCAGGATACCACGATGGTAAAGTCACTGTTATCCATACGCATCAGGACGGACGTCTCGGTTCCGTCATGGACGGCAAGTATCACCGCGGACAGGGTGCTTTGGTAGAACGAAGCTTCCGCCCGCACGTGACATGCGTGAGAATCACTCCGGATAACCGTTATCTGTGCGCCGTTGATGAAGCCCTGGATCAGGTCATTATCTACAACATCGATCATCATATCAATAAGCTGAAAGAAGTAGATATTCTCAGAATGGGAAATCAGGCCGGCCCGAAGAGTATCCATTTCAGCAAAGACGGACGTTACTGCTACATTCTCTGCCAGATTACCAATGTGATCCGTGTTTATGATTATCATCTGAGTGAGTACGGATTCCCGCGCTTTGAGCTGAAGCAGGAGGTATCCACGCTCTCGAACGCAAAGGATCCGTATGATGCTGCTTCTGCAATGAGACTTTCCTATGACGGCCGGTATGTTGTCTGCGCTACCGCGGGAGATGATTCTGTCGCTATGTATAAGATAGATCCCGAGACCGGCATGCTTGACAGAAAGTTCGCTCTTCCGACCTCCGGAGAGTATCCGAAGGACATCGCGCTTTTCCCGGATCAGCAGCACATTGCCGTTGTTAATAATGCAGGCGGTACGATCACTACATTCAAGATCGACTATGACAAGAATGTTCTCATGATGAAAGGGAAACCGCAGAAAATTGATACTCCTAACTGCATGCTGTTCCATAAGATCGAGCAGGCTCCGGCAGAGTTCCGCAATATCTCCGAGACGGAAGCCGAAGCTGAAGTAGAGAAGAGAGTGAGATCCTATGCTCCTCTGAATTAAGTTAACGCGGGAAAAAGATAGTAAACTATTAACAGCCGGGTCAGTTGATCCGGCTGTTTTCTGACAGTGAATCAGATTTTGACATTGGGGGATTGGAAATGTTTAATGCAGGTTTGTTTTTACTGAACAGCATATTGCTGGGCATGGGATTAGCCATGGATGCATTTTCGGTATCTATGGCAAATGCGATGCGGGATCCGTTCATGAAGCGAAAAGAAATGGTGCGGATCGCCGGAGCATTTGCATTTTTCCAGTTCCTTATGCCGGAAATCGGCTGGACATGTGTGCACACGATACTTAATTATTTTGTGTCATTTCAGAAGTTCATCCCATGGATAGCTCTGATTCTTCTTGCCTACATCGGCGGAAAGATGCTGATAGAAGGAGTTGTCGACTACAGGTCGGTTAAAGGCAGCAAAAAAAAGCCGGAGGTATGTCCGGATCCCGGTGAAGGTAAGCCCCAGGTTGCAAGACTGTCGACGCACACACTTCTCCTTCAGGCCGTGGCGACTTCAATAGATGCCCTTTCGGTCGGATTCGCGATTGCAGAGTATAAAGCGTCTGAAGCCTTCTTCGCGGCGACGATCATAGCAGCGGTCACATTTTTTATCTGCATAGGAGGCCTCATGATCGGAAAGAAGGCGGGAACATATCTTGCATGGCGTGCTTCGATTTTCGGAGGAGTCATTTTAATCGGTATAGGATTGGAAATCTGGATCTCAAACATATTTTTCTGAAACAGACCTATTCGCTTCTATTTCAGTCATTTCTGTAAAAGTCTATGATCCTGTCGATTTTCGATGACATATTGAGAAGCAGTGCATCGACAAGAACAAGTGCTGTCATACACTCTACAACAACGGCTGCCCGGGCACCGATGACCGGATCATGGCGGCCTTTTATTTCTATATCGACTTCCTCATGGGATCTGTTGACCGTGTGCTGCCTCAGGGCTATTGACGGGGTCGGCTTAAAATAGACGGTCAGCTTAATGTCGGCTCCGTCAGAGATGCCTCCGAGGATTCCTCCTGCATGATTAGTCCCTGTAATGATCTTGTCACCGGTCATATAGAACGGATCGTTATTATCACTTCCCTTTGCTGCCGCTGCCCGGTGGCCGTCTCCTATATCCAGACCTTTCACGGCACCGATCGAAAACATGGCTTTTGCCAGATTGGCATCAAGTTTCTCGAATACAGGGTCACCGAGACCTGCCGGTACTCCTTTCACGGTACAGGTCACAGTGCTGCCGATAGAATCCTTTTCATTTCGGCATTGTGTCACCAACTCCTCCATGGCAGCTGCTTTTGTTGCGGGGATGTCCCCGACGGCGGACAGATGCGCCCTGCAGTCGATTCCCATTTCTTTCAGAAGCTTTTGAGCTACAGCTCCTGCTGCGACGCGTCCTGCAGTCTCTCTGGCCGAGGAACGGCCGCCCCCCCGGTAATCCCGGAACCCGTATTTGACGTCGAATCCGAAATCGGCGTGACCGGGTCTGTAGGCTTCCGCTATCTGCGAGTAGTCGTGAGACCGCTGATCTTCATTTCGGATCATAAGCGAAATCGGGGCTCCAGTAGTCCTGCCCTCAAAGACGCCTGAAAGAATTTCCGCTTTGTCTGATTCCCTGCGTTTGGTTGACATGGCGCTTCCGTCCGGGCGGCGTCTTCTTGTGTAAACATCGATGTCTTCCTCGCAGAGCGGAAGACCTGCGGGGCATCCGTCAATTACGACTCCGATTGCCTTGCCGTGGGATTCTCCCCAGGTAGTGATTCTGAAAATTGTTCCAAATGAGGATCCTGCCATGAAGATACCTTCTTTCCTTGTGGTAATCGACTTCCTGTGTCTTAATCATAATATCAGGAACATAAAAACCTGGCAAGAAATTCGATATACATAAGGACCCTCAGCGGAAGTTCGGAACGGTGAAGTTGACAAATTTCTACAAATAAATATAATTGACTACATAATTCATGCGTTCTATTTGCACCCTGAGAGACGCTGCAAGATCGCCGGGACGGTCTTGAGAACCGGAAAAAACAGAAAAGAAAGGTCAGATGATACTCTATGAACAATCTATTAAATAATATGGAACGAAAATTCGGGAAGTGGGCGATTCCCAATCTGACGCTGGTACTGATCGGATGCTATGTGATCGGTTATGTACTTCAGATGATCAATCCCGATGCGGCGGCATATATGCAGCTCGAACCCGGCTATATTCTCAGAGGCCAGGTATGGCGCATTATAACCTGGATAGTAATTCCTCCTTACACCATGTCGACCAGAGGATTCGGCATTTTCTTTACGTTCATCATGCTGTTCTTCTATTTTTCAATAGGGAATACTCTGGAGAGAACATGGGGAACATTCCGCTACAACGTTTATATTTTCGGAGGAATGCTCTTTACACTTATTGCGGCTTTCTTGAGTTACTTTCTGTTCTCTGCGATTGCCGGCGGGCCTGTCATGGTCGGAAGCTTTTTTACCACATATTATGTTGTGATGTCGATGTTCCTGGCTTTTGCCGCGACATTTCCCGATGCTCAGGTGTATCTCTACTTTATCATTCCGATTAAAGTCAAATGGCTCGGAGTGTTATACTTTGCTCTGATGGTGTACGAGTGCGGACAGTATTTCAGACTGGTCCTTCAGGGAAATGTTTATTATTGGGTACCTATCATAGCGTTCATAGCTTCCATGATGAATTTCTTCATCTTTTTCTTCAGCACAAGAGACTTCAGTCACTATTCTCCGCAGAACAGGAAAAGAAGACGTGATTTTGACAGGCAGATGAATGCCGGCAGAAAGCAGTTTTCCGATAATGTTCGTCGTGTGAGAAACGAGAACAGAAACGCAGATCAGTCCGGCGGAAGAAATACAGGCGCAGCACCGAACGGCCAGAGTGCAGGCGGCGGAATATTTAATGCAAAGCCCGGAATGAATGCACCCAGACACAGATGTGAAATTTGCGGCCGTACAGAACTTGACGATCCGGATCTGGAGTTCAGATTCTGCACAAAATGTCAGGGCAATCACGAATACTGTATGGAACATCTGTTTACTCATATACATGTAATAAATGACCATGCGGGAATGAACAACTGACAAAGTGACCGATAATATGTAAAAATACTGTAGAATTGACTATGGAAAAGCCTGCCCCGCCAATGTAAGATTTGTGTAATAGTGTTTCGGTCTTAAAATACTCATGAAAGGGAGATATTTATGATGAAGAAAACAAAAATAATATGCACTATGGGTCCGCAGGAAAACGATATCGATCTGCTCTCCAGAATGATTGAAGCTGGAATGGATGTAGCCCGCTTTAACTTTTCTCACGGGACGCATGAAGAACAGGCTGAACGCATGGAATCTGTAAGGAAAGCCAGGGAGCTTACAGGCAAACCGATCGCGATGCTTCTCGACACGAAGGGACCGGAAATCCGTACCGGCCTCCTTGTTGACCACAAGAAGGTATTACTCGAAGCCGGTAAGGAAATAATACTGACGACTGAGGAAATCGAAGGAACCGCTCAAAAGGTATCTATCACATATAAAAAGCTTTATGAGGATGTAAAGCCGGGAGACATGATTCTTATCGATGACGGCCTTATGGAGCTTCGTGTAAAGGAAATCGCGGGGGAAGATATCATCTGTGAGATCATTAACGGCGGAGAGCTTTCCGAGCGTAAGGGCTGCAATGTACCCGGAGTCAAGACACAGCTCCCGGCTATCACGGATAAAGATATCGATGATATTGTATGGGGCATCGGTCAGGGATTTGATGTTATTGCCGCATCTTTTATCCGCGACGCCGCAGGCGTTAATCAGATCAAAAAACTTCTGAAAAAGCATGGAAGCACGATTCCTGTCTTCTCCAAAATCGAGTGCTCTGAGGCCATTGACAACATAGATGAGATTATCGAGGCATCCGACGGTATCATGGTCGCCCGCGGAGATCTCGGTGTTGAGGTGCCGGCGCATCTTGTACCGCACATTCAGAAAGAGATAATCAGCAAATGCAATAAGGCTTATAAGCCCGTCATCACTGCTACACAGATGCTTGATTCCATGATCAGAAATCCGCGTCCGACACGTGCCGAAGTCGCCGACGTTGCGAATGCTATCTATGACGGTACCGACGCGGTCATGCTTTCAGGCGAAACGGCAGTAGGAAAGTATCCGGTGGAAGCAGTGACGCTCATGGCAGAGATTGCCAAGAACACTGAAAAGTATATGAACGAAGCTCAGTTCACTTCACACCGCAGTATGGAGCAGCATGCTACAGTTTCCAGTTCAGTATGCTATGCGGCTGTTCGAACAGCAAAGAATGTGGGGGCGGCAGCAATACTTATTCCGACAGTTTCGGGAAAGACTGCGAGACTGATGTCGAATTTCAGACCCAGTATTCCGATTTATGCGGTATCTCCGAGCTGGCCCATGGTACGCAGGATGCAGATGTACTGGGGAGTAGTACCTTTTGCAGGAAAGAAAGAACGGAATCAGTATCTTCTGATAGATCATTCCATTCAGATCGTAAAAGAAAAAGGATATCTTAAAGAAGGAGACATCGTTGTTATAACAGCTGGCGATCCGATTTTCGATGTTCAGGATTCAAACGGCAGTGTCACCAACATGATGATGGTCGTACCGGTAGAATAAATGATGTAACATCTTCAGCGGAATTATTCTCAGCACTTTTGCCGTGAGTTGGATGCTAAAAGTGAAAAAGGGTCCGGACTGCAAAACAGCCCGGATCCTTTCTTTTTGAGGTTTCCGACGCAGAGATATCTAAAGTCGGACCGTGATGAATGAGACGTTCTTGATTCATGAATAAGACGTTCTTGATTCATGCCTTGCATATACCTCTTCATGTGTTATAATTACGGATAATTATGTAACTGAAGTAACAATGACACAGAGTACAGGAAGGACAAAAGGATCTGTACGTCGAGTGGAGAGCTTTTACTGCTCCCGAAGGAGAATTATTATGAAGAAGAGACCGTTCGTCACACGCGAGAAGCTTGAAGAGATTGCATCCCGGATTCCTACTCCGTTCCATATTTATGATGAAAAAGGGCTCCGCGAGAATATACGTGACATATATAAAGCCTTTTCATGGAACCCGGGATTTCGTGAGTATTTTGCCGTTAAGGCTGAGCCTAATCCGGCTATTCTGCAGATTCTGAAAGAAGAAGGCTGCGGATGCGACTGCTCATCGCTCACGGAGCTTATGATGGCAAAAGCGATCGGAAATACCGGCGATATGACGATGTTTTCATCAAACGATACGCCGCCCGAAGAATATGTATATGCTACGGATATGGAAGCAATCATAAATCTTGACGATTTTACTATGATTGAGAGTTATGCCAAAGCTGTAGGAAAGTTCCCCAAGACTATGTGCTGCCGTTATAATCCGGGAGGAATCTTCAAGGTAAGCAACGGTATCATGGACAGCCCGGGAGACGCCAAGTACGGTATGACGACGTCACAGCTGTTTGACGCTTTCAAGATCTTAAAGGAGAACGGAGTGGAAAACTTCGGCATCCACAGCTTTCTTGTCAGTAATGCGGTCACGAACGATTATTATCCGATGCTTGCAAAACTTCTTTTTGAACTTGCCGTCGAACTTCAGCAGGAGACGGGATGCCATATAACGTTCATCAATCTTTCGGGAGGCGTCGGTATTCCTTATAAGCCGGGTCAGGAAAAAAATGACATTATGGCGATAGGAGAAGGTGTCCGTAAAGCTTATGAGGCTGTCCTTGTACCTGCAGGTATGGGAGACATCGCCATATATACCGAAATGGGACGTTATGTGACCGGTCCTTACGGCGCACTTGTCACAAGAGCTATCCATGAAAAACATATCATGAAGGAATATATCGGAGTAGACGCATGTGCGGTGAATCTCATGCGTCCGGCCATGTACGGTGCTTATCATCATGTGACCGTCATGGGAAAGGAGGATGCTCCGCTGACCAATATGTATGATATCGTCGGTTCTCTCTGTGAAAACAATGATAAGTTCGCAATCGACAGAATGCTCCCGAAGATTGATATGGGGGATCTGATATATATTCATGACACAGGCGCACACGGTTTTGCCATGGGGTATAATTACAACGGAAAGCTGCGTTCCGCCGAAGTTCTTTTACGCGAAGACGGAACATTTGATATGATAAGAAGAGCGGAGACGCCGGCTGATTATTTCGCAACATTCAGTAACCTTCCGATTTATGATAAATTGATAGATGAGGCTGAATGGAAGGCATGATATCCGGACAGCCTTTCCATGCTCAAAGGAAATCGTTTCGTGAGGAATCACTGAAAAAGAGAAGGAGCGGAAAAACATGAACGGAAACTATGAGTATATGAGAGCAGCTGTCCTTGAAGCAGGCGATATGATGGCTGACACAGGCTGTCTGAATATCGAGAAGAAGGGTGCAAATGACTTCGTGACGAACCGTGATAAGGAGATTCAGGATTTCCTGATCAAAAGGCTGTCTCATCAGTTTCCGGATGCACGGTTCATTGCTGAGGAGAAAATGAATCTTTATGATGCTCCCGGAGAGTACTTTGTCATAGATCCGATTGACGGAACACACAATTTCATGAACGGTATTCCGTTTTGCGCAGTGTGTCTGGCTTACGTGACGGACGGAGAGGTGAGAGAATCATTTGTCTATAATTCTCTGACCGGTGAAATGTTCTCGGCATCTAGGGGGGAAGGTGCTTTTCTGAACGGAGAACGGGTGAGGCGACAGAGGCATCTGCCGCTTGAGCGTTCGGTCATTCTGATTGAAGACGGGTGGAAAGGGGACAAAGGTGTGATCCGAAAGTATGCTGCCTGCGCGAGGATCCTGGGTTCGGCGGAGCTCGGAATATGCTATGCGGGAATCGGCAGGGGAGGAGCCTATCTGTCACCGCGTCTGCATATATGGGATTATGCTGCCGGGCTGCTGTTCGCAGAAGAGTGCGGAATGCTTGTGCTTGAAAAAGACGGTGAGAGAGCCAGACTGGTGGAGCCGAATCAAATACTTGTCTGCGAGGAGAGCATGAAGGATGATCTGCTTCGGATGTGGGTGGAAGCAGAGGCCTCTTTTTAACATAAGGCATATAAAAAATAGGCCTGCGAAGACTGTGCTTTGATATGTTTGCTGAAATTTTGCTGCCATTTCTCTTTGTGGGTATTAAAAAATCCCGTTTTTGCTGATTTCTTCAACAAAAACGGGATTTTAATTCGTGCCGGCAGTGGGACTTGAACCCACACGCCCTTGCGAGCAACAGATTTTGAGTCTGCATCGTC